>NZ_SSXE01000084.1 GCF_021699195.1 Nonomuraea sp. MG754425
GAGGTGGAGGGGCCGGAGGTGGCTCTGGTCAGGCGGTTTACCTCGGCGCCGAAGAACAGGTCGAGGACCTCGCGCTTGGCCTGCGCCATCACCGGACGGTATTCGGCGGGCTGCCCGGTGAGCTCGGTGAACAGCCGGACGAGCGGCTCCTTGCCGGCCGGGTCCACGAACAGGCCGTTGACGCGGTTGAGCACGTCGTAGCCGGTGGTGCCGTCGCAGGCCCAGTCGCCGGGCAGCCGCTCGGGGCCGATGAGGATCTTCTCGACGACGGTCCAGGCGCTGCCGGCGCGGTCGCGCAGGCGTTCGAGGTAGCCGCGCGGGTCGGCCAGGCCGTCGGGGTGATCGACGCGCAGCCCGTCCACGAGTCCTTCGTCGAGCAGCCAGAAGATGACCTCGTGCGTGGCGAACAGCACGGCCGGGTCCTCGACCCGCAGCCCGATCAGCGACGACACGTCGAAGAAGCGCCGGTAGCCGGGCCCGTCGCGCCAGTCGACCAGCCGGTAGTGGCCGGGCTGGGGGAAGGAGTGCTCGTGGTAGCGCAGCACGTCGCCGTCCACGACCGGCGGGGTGTCGTCGCCGAGCACGGGCAGGGCGACCTTGCCGTCCACCCAGTCGATGTCGAACCAGCGCGCGTACGGCGAGGCGGGACCGTCCTTGAGCACGGACCAGAACTGCGCGTTCACGGTGTTCATGTGGTTCGGCACGATGTCGAGCACGATGCCCAGGTCCTGGGCGGCGAGTTGCTGGGCCATCTCCCTGAAGCCGGTGGCGCCGCCGAACTCCTGCCTGATCCTGGAGTGGTCGGTGACGTCGTAGCCGTGCCGCGACCCGGGCGTGGCCTGGAGGATCGGCGAGAGGTAGACGTGGCTCACGCCGAGATCGCGCAGGTAGCCGGCGATCTCGGCCACCTGGGCGAAGCCGAAGTCGGGGGTGAGCTGCACCCGGTAGGTGGACACGGGCCGTGACAGGCCGGAGCGCTCGCGCGGCCTAGACACGGCGCAGCACCCGTACGCTGCGGCCCGGCACCGCGATCGCGTCGCCCGCCTTCACCATCCGGGCGTCCAGCATGATCGGCATGGCCGTGTCGATCTCCGTATGCCACATCTCGCCGTAGTCCTTGGGGATCGTGAACTTGATCGTGTCGTAGTGGGCGTTGAACAGCAGCAGGAACGAGTCGTCGCGGATGGTCCGGCCGCGCCGGTCGGGCTCGGTGATGGCGTCGCCGTTGAGGAAGACGGCCAGGGACTTGGCGTATCCGACGTTCCAGTCTCCGTCGGTCATCTCCTCTCCGGACGGGGTGAGCCAGGCGATGTCCCGCAGTCCGCGTACCGGCTTGCCGTAGAAGAACCGGCGGCGGCGGAAGACCGGATGTTTCTTGCGCAGTTCGGCCAGGCTCTGGGTGAACTCGAGCAGCAGCCAGTTCTCCCGTACGTCCGACCAGTCGACCCAGGTCAGCTCGTCGTCCTGGCAGTAGCCGTTGTTGTTGCCCCGCTGGGTGCGGCCCAGTTCGTCGCCGTGGGAGAGCATCGGCACGCCCTGCGACAGGAACAGCGTGGTCAGGAAGTTGCGTTTCTGCTGTTCGCGCAGCGACTCGACGGCGATGCCGGCCGGGCCCTCCTCGCCGCAGTTCCAGGACCTGTTGTCGTCGGTGCCGTCGCGGTTGCCCTCCTTGTTGGCCTCGTTGTGCTTGTGGTCGTACGAGACGAGGTCCTGGAGGGTGAAGCCGTCGTGGCAGGTCACGAAGTTGATGGAGGCGGCGGGGCGGCGGCTGTCGTCCTTGTACAGGTCGCTCGACCCGGTGAAGCGCGAGCCGAACTCGGGCAGCGTGGCCGCCTGTCCGCGCCACAGGTCGCGGATGGTGTCGCGGTACCGCCCGTTCCACTCCGTCCATCGGGACGGGAAGTTGCCCACCTGGTATCCGCCGGGTCCCACGTCCCACGGCTCGGCGATGAGTTTGACCTGCGACAACACCGGGTCCTGCTGCACCAGGTCGAAGAACGCGCTCAGCCGGTCGACCTCGTGCAGTTCGCGTGCCAGTGTCGAGGCCAGGTCGAACCGGAACCCGTCCACGTGCATCTCGATGACCCAGTAGCGGAGCGAGTCCATGATCATCTGCAGGACGTGCGGGGAGCGCATGAGCAGGCTGTTGCCGGTGCCCGTGGTGTCCACGTAGTACCGCTTGTCGTTCTCGACGAGCCGGTAGTAGTTGACGTTGTCGATCCCCCGGAACCCGAGCGTCGGCCCCAGATGGTTGCCCTCGGCGGTGTGGTTGTAGACGACGTCGAGGATGACCTCGATGCCCGCCTCGTGCAGCGAGCGCACCATCGCCTTGAACTCCAGCACCTGCCGGCCGCGCTGTCCCTGGCTGGAGTAGCGGTTGTGCGGGGCGAAGAACCCGATCGAGTTGTATCCCCAGTAGTTCGACAGCCCGCGCTGCTCCAGGATGTGGTCGGTGACGAACTGGTGCACCGGCATCAGCTCCAGCGCCGTCACGCCCAGCTTGGTGAGGTGGTCGAGGATCTCGGGGTGGCCGAGCGCCGCGTACGTGCCGCGCAGGTGCCTGGGGATCTTGGGGTGGCTGATCGTGAGCCCGCGCACGTGCGCCTCGTAGATCACGGTGTCGTGGTACGGGGTCGAGGGCGGCCTGTCGTGTCCCCAGCCGAAGAACGGGTTGATCACGACCGAGCGCGGCACGTACGGGGCCGAGTCGCGGTCGTTCCTGATGTCGGGGGAACCGAACCGGTAGCCGTAGACCGCCTCGTTCCACTGGACGCCGCCCTCGATGGCCATCGCGTACGGGTCGAGCAGCAGCTTGTTCGGATTGCACCGCAGGCCGTTCCCGGGGTCGTGGGGGCCGTGGACGCGGTAGCCGTAGCGCTGTCCCGGCCCGATCCCCGGCAGGTAGCCGTGCCAGATGAAGCCGTCCACCTCGCTCAGCGGCACCCGCGACTCGACGTTGTCCTCGTCGAAGAGGCATAGTTCGACCTGGTCGGCGACCTCCGTGTAGAGCGAGAAGTTCGTGCCGGCGCCGTCGTAGGTCGCCCCGAGGGGGTAAGGGTCTCCCGGCCAGATCTCGATCATCGAGGCTCCCTTGCGGTCTCTCCCCATGTTCCGTTCCCCCGCTCCACCGGACAACCCTGGGCCCGGCTAGATCACCCTGTTCCTTCCCACGCTCGCCGCGTCATTACTCCGATTTGCTTCTTTCGAGGTCAAATGGGGTGGACCGCTCTGCGGTGCTCCGCCGGAGGCGGCCAGGGCTCCCGCGCCGAAACCCGGGCGGTGCCGCGCGACGGCGGTGCCCGTCCGTCAAGATGGACCGATGAGCGTTGAGTTGATGGTGTGGGACGAGCCGGTGCCGATCAGCCGCGACCAGGCGCGTGCGACGTACCTGGCGGTCAAGCGCACCCCGCCCGGCGCGGACACCGAGCCGAGCGTGGCCAAGGAGTTGCCCGGCGAGGTCACGCTCTACCCGGGCCACGTGCTGGTGACCATGGACCTGGACACCATGGACGAGATGTCGGCGCAGGTGTTCACGGTGGCGCGGGCGCACGGCCTCGTCTGTTACGACCCGCAGCGCGACCTCGTGCACAACGTGGCGCCGCTGGGCGTGTACGAGGGGATGCAGTTGCACACCGGCGACGGGATGCTGGTCAACGATCCCGACCTGGGCCTGGTCCACGACGTGCTGGGCACGATGTCGGCGCAGAACCCGTTCGTGGCACTGGTGAACTTCGGACGGCACTTCCTCCAGGTCTCGCCGGGCTTCGAGCTGGAGTACAAGGAGGGGACGCTGATCCGGGCGATGGTGACGGAGCTGGCGGAGGTGCGGCAGGCGTTCAACGAGTACGCGACGGGCGACCGCTCGTTCCTCGACCGGCACGACTGGTCCTAGCCCACCGTGACCGGACAGGACCGAAATCCCGAAAGCCATCGCCGAATACGGCAGGATCGGGACATATGAGGACTCTGTACCCGCCCATCGACCCCCACGACTCGGGACTGCTCGACGTCGGCGACGGCAACCAGATCTACTACGAGGTCTGCGGCAACCCCGACGGCAAGCCCGCCGTCATGATCCACGGCGGCCCGGGGGGCGGCTGCAACGCCAACCACCGCCGTCAGTGGAACCCCGACCTCTATCGCATCGTGCTGTTCGACCAGCGCAACTGCGGCCGGAGCCGGCCACACGCCTCCGACCCGGAGACCGACCTGACGGCCAACACCACCTGGAACCTGGTCGCCGACATGGAGCGGCTGCGCGAGCATCTCGGCATCGAGCGGTGGCAGGTGTTCGGCGGGTCGTGGGGCAGCGCGCTGGCCCTGGCCTACGCCCAGACGCACCCCGACAGGACGTCCGAGATCGTGCTGCGCGGGATCTTCCTGGTGCGGCCCCAGGAGCTGCACTGGTTCTACCAGGAGGGCACCCGTCACCTGTTCCCCGACCTGTGGGAGCGGCTGGTCGCGCCGATCCCGGAGGAGGAGCGCGACGACCTGATCGCCGCCTTCGGCAGGAGACTGGAGGGCACGGACGACGAGGCCCGGCTGGCGGCGGCCAGGGCCTGGTCACAGTGGGAGGCGGGCACGATCACGCTGCTGCCGAACCCGGCGCTGGTCGAGGAGTTCGGCGAGGACAAGCTGGCCGTCTGCTTCGCCAGGATCGAGAACCACTACTTCCGTCACGGCGGCTGGTTCGAACCCGCCGACCAGCTCATCAGGAACGTGGACCGGATCCGGCACATCCCGGCGGTGATCGTGCAGGGCCGCTACGACACCTGCACGCCCATGGCCACCGCCTGGGACCTGCACAAAGCCTGGCCCGAGGCCGAGTTCCAGGTGGCGCCGGACGCCGGGCACGCCTATTCGGAGCCGGGCGTGCTGGACCGGCTCATCGCGGCCACCGACGGCTTCGCCGGGCCGGCGGCGGGCTGAAGGCGGGCACGGACCAGCCGTACGGCCGGGGTGATCGCGCCCACCAGCAGCAGCGCGAACAGCGGCGCGAGCACCGCCCCCAGCAGGAAGCCCGCGGCCACGTCGTGCGGGTAGTGCACCCCCACGAACACCCGCGAGAACGCCATGACGGCGGCCAGCGGGAAGACCGCCCAGGCCAGGGCGCGCCAGGCCAGCACCAGCGCGGCCGCCGCGCCGGCCGCGATCGCCGAGTGGTTGCTGGGGAAGGACCAGTCGTCCAGGGGCGGGCAGGCGGCGATCGTCGTCACCCCGCCCCGGCACGGCCGGTCCTCCCTGACGATGAGCTTGACGATCTCGCTCACGATGTAGGCCAGCACGATCCCGGCCGGCCCGGCGATCACGAGCGCCAGCTCACGCGCCGGCCTGCGCCACGCCCGCAGCGCGGCCACCACGAACAGGGCCGCGAACAGGAAAAGCCCGGCATCCGTGCCGACTTCGGCGAAGGTGTGCAGCCATGCGGGCGTGGTGAGGGAGAAGCCGACGATGTCGTGGTACACGCGTGTCCAATCCGTGAACGGGCAATGGACACGACCTTACGAACTGAACGCGTCAGACGCCTCCGCCTAAAGGCGGAAACCTCACGGAGGTTCCGCCGATGGCGGGCATGTCTTAGCTGAGGAACTGGCGGGCCAGCGCGGCCTGCTTCATCTCCAGCTCACCCTGGGTGATGAGACCCCGGTTGAACGCCTCGGTGGTGGCGTCGCACTCGGCGACGTAACACGCGGCCATGATCTCGCTGCGCAGCGGCGTGAACCCGCGCTGCACGCAGTCGGAGAAGATGGAGACCTTCTGCGCGACGACATCCGGGGCCACGGTGCAGGCGAGGTCCCGTTCCCTGAGCTGCTGAACCGCTTCACGAAGGGTGACGGGACCGCGGGAGCCGTTGAAACGGGTGTCAAGGGTGATATTCAATTTCTTTGCGCCTCCGTATGTTGACAACGTTCCCGTTAAGGCCGCGTATTCCCAGTTCAGAGCGGGTAAGAGGGCAATCGTGATCGGAGCGCACGTGATCGTCGGATACACGAACGACCCGGGCGGGCGAGACGCTCTGGCCCTCGGCGCGGCGATCGCCCGCGTCACCGGTGGAGAGCTGACGATCGCCACGATCTACCCGCCGGGCAGCGCCGGGCAGGCGGTCGAGGCGCAGGCCAACCTGGCGCACGCGGCCGAGGAGCTGGGGCCGGTGCCGGCCGAGTTCATCACCTACGAGAGCCGCGGCACCGGGCGCGGGCTGGCGGTGCTGGCCAGCCGGATCAAGGCCGACCTGATCGTGGTCGGCTCGGCGTCCGGCGGGCAACGCGGCCGCATCACGATCGGCACCACCGCCGACCACCTGCTGCACCTGTCATCCGAGGCGGTCATGCTGGTGCCCGACCAGTACGTGCCGCCCGCCGAGCCCGGCCGGCTCACGCTGGCGTACGTGCACCGGCCGCAGTGCGACGCGGCGGTCGGGCAGGTGGCGCAGGCGGCGCTGCGGCTGGGCGTGCCGCTCCGGCTGATCACCCTCGACCTGCGCACGGAGGATCAGGGCCGGCTCCGCGACGACCTGGCGCTGGCCGTCAGGCTGGCGTGGGAGACGACCGGGATCGAGGCGGAGGCGGAGGTCGCCGAGGGGCACGACGTGGCGGCGGCGCTGGAGGACGTCGAATGGCTGCCGGGTGAGCTGCTGGTATGCGCGGCGAGCGAGGACGCCCAGCCGCACCGGGTGTTCCTCGGCGAACTGGCGATGAAGGTGCTCCGGGCCTCCGCCTGCCCGGTCACCGTGCTGCCCCGCGGGTTCACGTAGGAGATCCCCCTGCCCCGGTGACACGGGTGTCCGCGGTGACCGCACGGAGCCTCGGGGCGGGGGCGATCGTGGTGGCGCACCGAGCCTCGGGCCGCGGGCGATCGCGGCGGCGCACCGAGCCCCGGGGCGGGGGCGTTCAGGCCACGTCCTCCTCCAGCAGCAGGGAGGCGAGCGGAGGGCGCTCGGCCACGGACAGGTCCACCAGGTCGGCCTGGCCGCCGAACCCGAACTGCAGCAGCGTGCGCGCCGGAGACTCCGACCCGAGCACGCGGCCCTGCCGTTCGAGCCGGGACCAGGCGGTGAGCAGGATCTGCCCGGCCATCCGGCCGAGGGCGGGGAGCGGCTGGTGCGCGTGCGTACGGCGGCCCAGGTCCACCTGCGCCATCCCGTCCAGCCCGATGAGCCGCAGCAGGTCGACCAGGAGGCCGAACTCGACGCCGTACTCGGTGACGTACGGGACCCGTTCGAGCACCTGGCGGCGCGCGGCGTACTCGCCGCCGAGCGGCTGCCCGAAGCCGGCCAGTTCCGGCCAGAACATGTTGAGCAGCGGCCGCGCCACCAGTTCGGTGACGCGCCCGCCGCCGCCCTGCTGGGCGATGCCGTCGGAGCCGAGGTAGGGCCGTTCGTAGGTCGCTTTGACGAAGTGGGTGCCGGTGTCGGCCAGGAGCGGACCGAGCAGCCCCGAGACGTAGTGCGCCCCGAAGCTGCGCAGGTCGGCGTCGATGTAGACGACGATGTCCCCCTTGGACGCGGCCAGCCCCTTCCACAGGGCCTCGCCCTTGCCGGTGAGCGGCGGCAGATGCGACAGCACCTCGTTCTGCGCCACCACGTGGGCGCCGGCCTCGCGGGCCCGTTCGGCGGTGGCGTCGGTCGAGTTGGAGTCGACGACGAGGATCTCGTCCACGAGCGGCGTGCGCTCGACGAGTTCCCGCCGGATGACGCCGACGATGTCGCCCACCGTGCTCTCCTCGTCGCGGGCGGGCAGGACCACGCTCACCGTGGTCTTTCCCTTCGCCGTCAGCAACGCGTCCACCGGCCATTCGGCCGCGGTGCTCGTGTGTGGGCCGTACCATTCCTGGACTCTGGCCAAGGCGCGCACATCTGTCTCCATGCATCAGCCCCGTATCTCATGACGTCACGGTTTCCGCCCGATAGCCAGGTGTCCTTACCGGGTGCTTCGAGTCCACCTAAGCGTGGCATATGCCGATTTGCGTCCCCGATGATCCGAGTCGGCGTCGCAGGTGCCGGAAATATCGCCGCTCGTCATGATGACGTCCTGTCCGGATTCCCCGTTGTCACGATCGCTGAGATCGCCGGCACGAATCCCCGCAGGGCGGGGACGCCGGCCTCGAAGCATGGCTCCTCCGCCCACGGCGACCATGCCGACCTGCCCTGTGCCGGTGGTCCTGACGCTGTCTACCTGTGTGCCGCCTTGCGCGCACGTTAACCCGGAACATGATGTTCTGTCGTGCAATCTCCCACTTTTCGGAGAAAACGGCTTTCGTGGGATCGGCAAACCGCCGAAAAAACGGCGTCCGAAATCGAACCCCAGAGCGCCGCGGGGCGCGACGGGCCGCCGCTACGCCAGCACGTGATCACCGATGTCGCCGGCCGTTCTGACGCGCCCCGGCTCCTGACCGCACGCGCGCAGCGACGGCTTCAGGCCGTTCAGGCTGTGCTCGGCGACCACGTCGAGAACGAGGGCCGCCGACCAACTGAAGTCGCGGCAGCCGTGCCCGCGCAGCGTGACCGGGTTGAAGTACTCGCGCAGGCCCGACAGGCTCACCGCCCGCACGATGGCGTCGGCGAGGGTCTTGGCCAGGTCGGGACGGCGCTCCCCGAGCCCCTGCCAGACCAGCCAGCTCAGGTTGACCCAGCTCGGGCCGCGCCAGTAGCGGGCCGGATCGAACCCGGGCGCGTCGGGGGCGTAGCTGGGCAGCGGCATGTCGTTCACCGCGAACCGGTCGATCGCGGTGGCGATCAGCGCGTCGGCCACCTCGGCCGGCAGTCCGGGCAGGATGAGCGGCGTCAGCCCGGCCGCGCTGGCGGAGCGGAGCAGCCGTCCGCTGTGCACGTCGCGCGGCTGGAACAGCTCGCCGTCGAAGAGGTGGCGCACCATGGTCTCGGTCATCGCGGCGGCCTCGCGCTCGTGCCCGGCGGGATCGAGGCCGAGCACCTCGGCGATCCTGGCCAGCGACCACTCCGCGCTGCCGTACGCGGCGTTGAACAGCGGATCCACGACGTGGTACGGGCCGGGCTCGCGGTACCCGGACTCGCGATAGAGCTGGGCGATCTCCACGTACTGGACGTAGTCGCGGTCGGTGGGCCGCTCGGCGGCGCTGACCGTCCGCAGGTCCCTGCGCACGAACCCGGTCGCGGTCGCCTGCACCGCGGCCAGTGGCAGGTCCCAGGCCGGGCTGTTGTCCATGCCCGACTCCCAGGGGTGCACGATCGAGATCAGCCCGTCGGCGTCGCGCCGCTGCGTGCGCAGGAACTCCTGCTGGGCGACCAGCCGGGGATACAGGCGGGCCAGGAACGCCGGGTCGGGGTCGGCCAGATGCGTCTTCCACACGGCCAGCGCGTGCACCGGGGGCTGGACGATACCGGAGGTGCGCAGCCCGGAGGGGGCCGTCGCCTTCCAGAAGTCGGGGCCGGGGAAGTAGGCGTCCTCGGGCACCCGCGGGTTGAACACGATGTGCGGCACCCGGCCGTCGTACCACTGGGCGCCGAACAGGCTCAGCAGCTCGGTCCGGGCCCTGCGCGGCGACCAGCGGGCGTTGCCGATCGCGATGAAGGCGGAGTCCCAGCTCCACTGGTGGGGGTAGAGGCGACGGGAGGGAACCGTGTAGCTGCCGTCCCAGTTGCCCGCCAGGACGCGCACGGCGTCGCGCAGGATCATAGGAACTTCCTCACGAAGGCCGCGGTCTGCGGCAGGACGATCTCGGGCTCCCCGCGCAGCCGGCATTCCAGGGCGAGGTAGCCGTCGTAGCCGATGGCGTCGAGGGTGGCGAGCTGCGCGCCCCAGTCGAGGTGACCGGTGCCGGGCTGGTTCCGGTTCGACTCGCTGATCTGCAGGTGCGCGAGGTAGGGGGCCGCGTCGATGAGCGCGCGGCAGGGGTCGTCCTCCTCGATGTTCATGTGGTAGGTGTCGCCGACGATCCTGACGGAGTCCATGGCGCAGTAGGAGACGGCCTCGGCCAGGGTGTTGACCATGTGATTCTCGTACCGGTTGAGCGGCTCCAGCATGATCAGCACGCCGTTGCGGTGCGCGTGCTCGCCGAGGATGCCGAGCGCCTCGGTCAGCACCTCTCGGTCCTCCTCGCGGCTGCGCGGCGGCTCGAACGGCGGCAGGCGGCGGGAGAACTGGCCCCAGGACGCGGGCGTCATGACGCCGATGCCGCCCAGCTCGGCGATGACCGTGAGCTGCGAGCGGAGCTGCTGGATGGCGTCCTTGCGCCGGGCCGGGTCGAAGTCGCCGATGAAGTGCGGCATCTCCACGCAGACCGTCGGCATCTCCACGCCGTCGGCCCGCGCCCGCTTCAGCTCCGTGAGCCGTCCCGCGAAGTGGAAGTCGCCCTTGCCGCGCAGCTCGATGGCGTCGAAGCCGGCGTCGAGCGCGAAGGCGAACTTCTCCTGCAGTGAACGGCCCGGCAGGAGCTGCTCCTGTACGGCGAGCTTCACGGTGCCTCCTTGAAGTCGAAGTGCTTGTCGAGCAGGTGACGGGGGTTCATGGGCATGGCGTGGCCGACGAGCGCGGTCGCGTCGATCACGCTGACGCGCATTCCCCACTTGCGCTTATTGATCAGACAAAAGTCGATGATTTGCTGCCGTTTCGCACGCGATAGTTGCGCGTATAAGACCCTTAAGTCTACGACTTCCGCCGGAGGCGACCGACGGAAATTGGGGTTTCTGACAGCGTGTCTTCAGGAAAGCGACCTTATCGACATTGTCCGCCGGGCCGCCACCCCAGATCCCGAAACCCTCCTCGGATCGTTTCGATGCTGCCGAACACCCCCGAGACGGGAGAATCTTCACAAAGCCCGGACTGACATACCTCCTGCGCGAACAATCTGCACCCTACGGCAGCGAAGGAGGTGAACGCGCACGTCAGAAACCGCATCGACGCCCGGCTACGGCGAAATGACCTCCGCCGAGCGGGAGAACGCCGTATGGAGCGGAAATCCGGAAAGGCCCCGGAATCGCCTAACGCATATTGCGCCCTCTTGTGCACGGGTAATGGCGGCTTATCACCAGCCAGAGGTTTTTCGCCGATGGTGCGTGCGATGACCGGAGAGCGAATCAGCGCGCCCAGGCCGCCGGGACAGGCAGGGCACGACAGCACCCGCGCCGCCGCGGCCGACGGCAGGTGCGCGACCTGTCGCGGTCCGAGTGCCCCCGGAGATCCCGCGGTTCGCCATGATCGGGTTGCGCGGATCGCTCAGGGGGTTGATCCTCGTCTATATCGCGCAAACGGTGCCCGTCACGGTATACATGCTCCGCAACTACTTCGAGACCGTGCCGTGAAGCGTGGAGGAAACGGCGGCGATCGACGGGTGCACGAGGTTGTCGACCATCTGGCGCGCTGGTGCTGCCGCTGTCCGGGCCCGCGCTGATGGCCGCCGGCCGCCGCGCGTTCATGATCGTGTGGAACGAGTTCCCGTTCGCCCTGCTCTTCCCGGTGGAGAGAAGGGCGAGCTGGACGGTGTCCCTGGGGCTCTCCCGGCTTGCGGGGGGCGTGGAGATCCCGACGACGGTCCTGATGGCAGGATCGGTGGTGCTCACGCCGCCCATCGTGATCGTGTTCCCCGCCGGCGGGCGTCTGCTGACGGAGGGCCGCACCGCAGGAGCGGAGAAGGGGAAGACCATGCTGACGGCGGGGCAGATCCTCCAGCTCATCCGTGCCGGCTCCTGCCGGACGCGCAAAGAGCTGATCGAGTTCACCGGCCTGTCCCGCTCGACGATCACCGACCGGGTCGACCGGCTCATCGACGCCGGCTACATCCACGAGTCCGGCGTCGCCACCTCCGGAGGCGGGCGACCACCCTCCGTGCTCGACGTGGACGCCACCCGGCGACTCATGCTGGTGGCCGACCTGGGCGCCACCCACGCCCGGGTGGCCCTCACCGACCTGGCCGCCAAACCCATCGCCGAAGAGCACACCGAGATGCGCATCGAACTCGGGCCGGACGCCGTGCTGACGTGGGTGCGCGAGGCGTTCCAGCGCACGCTGGACCGGGCCGGACGGCCGGCGCACGAGGTGTGCGGGATCGGCCTCGACGTGCCCGGCTCGGTCGACCACACCACCGGGCGGGTGATCAGGTCGTTCCTGATGCCCGGCTGGGACGACTACCCGGTGAGCGAGGCGATCGGCACCGCGTACGAGGTGCCGATCCTGGTGGAGAACGACGCCAACGCGATGGCGCTGGGCGAGTGGTGGTCGTTCTGGCGCGACAGCGAATCGATGATGCTGGTCAAGGTGTCCACCGGGATCGGCACCGGCATCATCATCGACGGCCGGATCTACCGAGGCGTCGAGGAGGCCGCCGGGAACATCGGGCACGTACGGCTGCGCGAGACCGACGAGCGGGTCTGCACCTGCGGCTCGCGCGGCTGCGTGGCCTCGCTGGCCAGCGGCTACGCGGTGGCCAGCGACCTGGGCCGCACCTCCAGCCGCGAGGTGGTCCGGCTGGTGCAGGCCGGCGACCCCGAGGCCATCGCCCGCGTCCAGGAGGCCGGGCGCACGCTGGGCGTGGTGCTGGCCACGGCGGTCAGCCTGCTCAACCCCGGCGTGCTGGTGCTGGGCGGCGACATGGCGGGCACCAGGGAGCACTACCTGACGGGGGTCAGGGAGTCCGTCTACCGGCGCAGCCTGCCGTACACGACCAGGAACCTGGAGATCGTCACCAGTTCGCTGGGCGAGCGGGCGGGGATCGTGGGGATGGCCGTGCTCGTGATGGAGCACGTGCTCTCCCCGTCCGCCGTGGACGCCGTCCTCGCCGCCAGGACGCGGGCGGTGAGCTGACCCGCAACTGACATGGTCAGCCGAGTGCGCGCCGGAGCAGGGCGGGGGCCTCGACGAGCGAGGGGCCGTACCAGGTGAGCAGCCGGCCGCTGACCAGGGCGCAGGTCGAACCGGGAAAGGACTCGGGGCCGTCGCCTGCGCTGAAGGCGTAAGGCTCGTCGGGCAGGACCACGAGGTCGGGCCGTCGTCCGGCCAGTTCGGCGAGCGGGATCCTGGGGTAGCGCTCGGGGTGGCCGGCGTACAGGTTGTCCACGCCGAGCCGCCGGAGCACGTCACCGGTGAACGTGTCGCGGCCCACCACCATCCACGGGCGTCGCCAGATGGGCACGATCGCGGTGCGCCTCGGCCCGTCGCAGGGCGCGCTCCACGCCTCGCGGGCCCGCGCCAGCCAGGCCGGCGGCTCCGTCCGGCACGCGACGGCGAACATGCGCTCCAGCGACGCGAACGCCTCCTCCACCGTCTCGATCCTGGTCACCCAGACCGGGACGCCGGACCCGCGCAGGGCCTCGATGTCGGGCGGCCGGTTCTCCTCCGCGTTGGCCAGCACCACGTCGGGTTCGAGCCGCCTGATCGCGTCGAGGTCGGGGTTCTTGGTGCCCCTGACTCTGACGACGTCGAGGTCCGCCGGGTGCGAGCACCAGTCGGTCGCCCCGACCAGCGCCCCCGGGACGGTCGCCGCCACCGACTCGGTCAGCGAGGGCACCAGGGAGACGATCCGCCGCACGGTCGCCGGAATCGGCACTTCCACACCGGTGTCATCCACATCGGCAGCCTAGATCCCCGCATTCGTTGATCGTTTGTCGGTTCGTGGCCATAGACTCCAAGCCAAAGATCGTTGACTCGTGATCGGGGGATGACGGTTGGCGCGTGAGTCTCTCGGCTTCGACCCGCACACACCCAACGCGGCCCGGCTCTACGACTACTACCTCGGCGGCAAGGACCACTTCCCCGTCGACCGCACCGCGGCGGAGCGGATCCTCGAGGCGGCTCCCGAGTTACGCGTCGCGGCGCGGGCGAATCGGGCGTTTCTCGGCCGGGCGGTGCGCTTTCTCGCCGAGTCGGGTGTGGGCCAGTTCCTCGACATCGGCACGGGGCTGCCGGCTCCCGGCAACGTGCACGAGGTGGCCAAGAAGTGCGATCCCGGGGCCCGGGTGGTCTATGTCGATCACGATCCGGTGGTGCTGGTGCACGGCCGGGCGTTGCTGGCCGGTCAGGGCGGCACCACGGTGGTCAGGGGCGACCTGCGCGAGCCCGGTGCGATCCTGAAGGACCCCGAGGTGCTGGCGGCGCTCGACTTCGACCGGCCGGTGGCCGTGCTGCTGCTGGCGGTCATGCACTACGTCGCCGAGTCCGACCGGCCGCGGGAGATCGTCGCGACCCTGCGCGACGCCCTGGCCCCCGGCAGCTACCTCGTGCTGTCCCACGGCACGGACGAGGCCAGGGCCGCGGCCGTCGAGCGCGGCACCGAGGTCTACCGGGGCACGGGCTCGCCGCTGGCGCTGCGCGGCCGGGCCCGGATCGCGGAGTTGTTCGAGGGGTTCGAGCTGGCCGACCCGGGCTTGGTGTGGCTGCCCGAGTGGCGGCCCGAACCCGCCGACCTGATCGACTTCGCCGACGGCCCGCGGTCGTCGCTGCTGCTGTGCGGGGTCGGCAGGAAGAGCTGAGGGAAGGGGCACCGGGCGGCAGCGGCCCCGTGCCCCTCTCTCCCCCTGATGACGCCTACTTGAGGGCGGCCAGGGCGGCGTCGTAGTCGGGCTCCTGCGTGATCTCCGGCACGAGCTGCGCGTACACCACCTTGTTGGCGCCGTCGAGCACGATCACGGCCCGCGCCGCCAGCCCGGCCAGGGGGCCCGACTCCTGCGCCACGCCGTAGTCGTTCAGGAACTCACGGCCCCGCATGAGCGACAGCGTGGTCACGTTCTCGAGGCCCTCGGCGCCGCAGAACCGCTTCTGGGCGAAGGGCAGGTCGGCGGAGACACAGAGCACGGCCACCTCGGGGTGCTCGGCGGCCACCTCGTTGAAGCGGCGCACGGAGGCCGCGCAGACGCCGGTGTCGAGACTCGGGAAGATGTTGAGCACCTTGGTCTTCTGGCCGAAGTCGTCGAGCGTGCGCTCGGCCAGGTCGGCACCCACCAGGCGGAACGCGGGCGCGCTGTCGCCGGGCTTCGGGAAGGTGCCGGCCACGGTGATGGGGTTGCCCTTGAAGCTGACGGACATGTAAGCCTCCAGATAACGATGTTTCCCAGCATCGCGATCCTATCGGCGGGCCCTTCACGGCCGGTCGTGGCGGGCCGGGTGCGGACGCTCGCCATCGGCGAACAGGGCCAAGGCCGGGCGGCCGGCGCGAACCCGCCGGCCGCCGGTCCGTCAGACGTTGCGCCGGTACTGGCCGCCCGCCTCGAACAGCGCGTCGGTGATCTGGCCGAGCGAGCAGTGCCGGGCCGCCTCCATCAGCACCTCGAACGCGTTGCCGTCCGACATCGCCGCCTCGCGCAGCCGGGCGAGCTGGGCGGGCGCCTCGGAGCGGTTGCGCTCGTGGAACTCGCGCAGCCGCCGCAACTGCGACTGCTTCTCCTCCTCGGTGCCCCTGGCCAGCTCCAGCTTGTGCGGCTCCGGCGCGCCGGTGTCGTCCTTCCTGAACGTGTTGACGCCGACGATGGGCAGCGAGCCGTCGTGCTTGCGCATCTCGTACAGCATGGACTCGTCCTGGATCTTGCCGCGCTGGTAGCCGGTCTCCATCGCGCCGAGCACGCCGCCCCGGTCCGAGAGCCGTTCGAACTCGCTCAGCACCGCCTCCTCCACCAGGTCCGTCAGCTCCTCGACGATGAACGCGCCCTGCAACGGGTTCTCGTTGCGGGCCAGTCCCCACTCGCGGTTGATGATGAGCTGGATGGCCATGGCCCGGCGCACCGAGTCGGCCGACGGCGTGGTCACGGCCTCGTCGAAGGCGTTGGTGTGCAGGCTGTTGCAGTTGTCGTAGACGGCGATCAGGGCCTGGAGGGTGGTGCGGATGTCGTTGAAGTTCATCTCCTGGGCGTGCAGGGAGCGGCCCGAGGTCTGGATGTGGTACTTGAGCTTCTGCGAGCGCTCGCCCGCGCCGTAGCGCTCCCGCATCGCCACCGCCCAGACGCGGCGGGCGACCCGGCCGAGCACGCTGTACTCGGGGTCCATGCCGTTGGAGAAGAAGAACGACAGGTTCGGCGCGAAGTCGTCGATCCGCATGCCTCTGGCGAGGTACGCCTCCACGTACGTGAAGCCGTTGGCCAGGGTGAAGGCGAGCTGGCTGATCGGGTTCGCCCCGGCCTCGGCGATGTGGTAGCCGGAGATCGAGACGGAGTAGAAGTTCCTGACCCCGTTCCCGATGAACCACTCCTGGATGTCGGCCATCATCCGCAGGCTGAACTCGGTGGAGAAGATGCAGGTGTTCTGCCCCTGGTCCTCCTTGAGGATGTCGGCCTGCACCGTGCCCCTGACCGTGGCCAGCGTGCGGGCGCGCAGTTCGGCCGTCTCGTGCTCGTCGGGGTCGTGGCCGTGCTCGGCGCGGAAGCGGTCCGTGGCCTGGTCGACGGCGGCGTTGAGGTAGAAGGCCAGGATCGTCGGGGCGGGGCCGTTGATGGTCATCGACACCGACGTGTTGGGGGCGGCCAGGTCGAAGCCGTCGTAGAGCACCTTCATGTCGTCGAGCGTCGCGATGGACACCCCCGATGTGCCGACTTTTCCGTAAATGTCGGGCCGGAGGTCGGGGTCATGGCCGTACAGCGTCACCGAGTCGAACGCCGTGGACAGCCGCGTCGCGGGCTGCCCCTCCGACAGCAGCTTGAAGCGCCGGTTGGTGCGGAACGGGTCGCCCTCCCCGGCGAACATCCTCGTCGGGTCCTCGTCGTCCCGCTTGAAGGGAAACACCCCGGCGGTGAACGGGAACGTCCCCGGCAGGTTCTCGGCGCGCAGGAAGCGCAGCAGGTCCCCGTGGTCGGTGTAGCGGGGCAGCGCCACCCGCGGGATGCGGTTGCCGGACAGCGTCTCGCGCCAGAGCGGGGTGTGGATCTCGCGGTCGCGCACCCGCACCACCAGCTCGTCGGCGCGGTAGCGCTCCTTGATCGCGGGCCAGCCGTCGAGCAGCGCGCGGCTCTCGTCGCTGAGCTCGTCGCGGGCCAGTGCCTCCAGCTCCGCCAGCCGCCCGCCGTCCTCCCCCGTCAGCTCGCGGACCGCGGCGAGCTGCTGGCGGCGGCGGGCCACCTCGGCCTGCGCGAGCGTCTCGGCGTGGTAGCCGCGCACGGTCTCGGCGATGTCGGCCAGGTAGCGGGCCCGGGCGGGCGGCACGATGGCCGCCGACGCCCTGGACGTGCGACCCTGCACCGGCGCGAGCAGCGCGGGGCTCTCGCCGGTCGGCAGCAGCGGCTTGAGGTGGTGGTAGAGGGCGGTGACGCCGGTGTCGTTGTAGCGGGCGGCGATGGTGCCGAAGACCGGCATGTCGTCGGGCGCGACGCCGAACGCCTCGCGGTTGCGGACGAGCTGGCGGCGCACGTCGCGCAGGGCGTCCTCGGCGCCGCGCCGCTCGTACTTGTTGATCGCCACGGCCTCGGCGAAGTCCAGCATGTCGATCTTCTCGAGCTGGGAGGCCGCGCCGAACTCGGGGGTCATCACGTAGATCGGCACGTCCACGTGCGGCACGATGCCGGCGTCGCCCTGGCCGATGCCGGGCGTCTCGACGACCACCAGGTCGTGGCCCGCGGCGCGGCAGGCGGTGATCACGTCGTCGAGGCAGGCGGGCACCTCGTTGGCCGCGCCCCTGGTGGCCAGGGAGCGGAAGTAGGTCTGGGGGCCCAGGCTGTTCATCCTGATGCGGTCGCCGAGCAGCGCGCCGCCGCCGCGCCGGCGGGTGGGGTCGATGGCGATGATCGCGATGCGCAGCTTGTCGTCGTTGTCGACGCGGAACCTGCGGATCAGCTCGTCGGTGAGCGAGGACTTGCCGGAACCGCCCGTACCGGTGATGCCGAGCACCGGGGCGGTCCGGCCCGCCCGTGCCGCGCGCAGGCCCTCGACCAGGCTCTCGGGGGCCCGTCCTGACTCGATGAGGGTGATCGCGCGGGCCAGCGCCGCCTGGTCGCCGGAGACCACGGCCTCCACGGACGGCGGGTCGCCCAGCTCGACGTCGCACTCCTCGATCAGCTTGTTGATCATGCCGGGCAGGCCGTACCGCTGGCCGTCCTCGGGCGAGAAGATGCGGGTGACGCCGCGCGAGTGCAGCAGCTCGATCTCCTCGGGGACGATCACGCCCCCGCCGCCGCCGTACACCTTGACGTGCCCGGCGCCGCGTTCCCGCAGCAGGTCCACCAGGTAGGAGAAGAACTCCACGTGCCCGCCCTGGTAGGAGCTGATCGCCACACCCTGGACGTCCTCCTGGATGGCGGCCGTGACGATCTCGTCCACCGAGCGGTTGTGCCCGAGGTGGATGACCTCGGCCCCCTGGGACTGGAGGATGCGCCGCATGATGTTGATCGCCGCGTCGTGCCCGTCGAACAGGGCCGCGGCGGTCACGAAGCGTACTGGGTGAACCGGGACGTGCACGCCTGATCACTCCTTCGAGGTGCCTCTCCTACCGAAGATACTAGGACGTCCTACTATTTCCCAACGAGGTCCGGGGTAGGGGGCACGCGGAGGAGGTGACGGCGATGCGCGCACTGACGTTCGTGCCGGGCCGGAAGGACACGCTGCGGGTGGAAGAGGTCCCCGACCCGAAGCCCGGGCGGGGCGAACTGCTCGTCCAGGGGCTCACCCTGGGCGTCTGCGGGACCGATCGGGAGCTGGAACGGGCCGAGTACGGCTGGCCGCCACCGGGCAGGGAGCGCATGGTCATCGGGCACGAGTCGCTCGGCCGCGTGCTCGAAACGCCGGACGGCTCGGCGTTCTCGCCGGGCGACCTGGTCGTGGGCGTGGTCCGCCGGCCCGACCCCGAGCCGTGCGGGGCCTGCGCGCACGGCGAGTTCGACATGTGCCGCAACGGCCGCTACACCGAGCGGGGCATCAAGGAGATCGACGGGTTCGGCAGCGAGCTGTGGACCGTCGAGGCCGCCTACACGGTGCGGCTGGACCCGTCGCTGGCGGACGTCGGGGTGCTGGTGGAGCCCGCGTCGGTGGTGGCCAAGGCGTGGGAGCAGATCGAGCGCATCGGCCGGCGGGCCTGGTTCGAGCCGCGCACGCTGCTGGTCACGGGCGCGGGGCCGATCGGGCTGCTGGCGGCGCTGCTCGGACGGATGCGCGGGCTGGAGGTGCACGTGCTCGACCGGGCCGGCCCCGGGCTCAAGTCGGAGCTGGTGGAGGCGCTGGGCGCGACGTACCACTCCGGCTCGTCCCTGGAGTCGTTCGCCGCGTCGAAGCCGGACCTCATCATCGAGTGCACGGGGGCGGGGCAGCTCGTCATCGACTCCATGGTCACCACGGCCGCCACCGGGATCGTCTGCCTGTGCGGGCTGGCGCCCGGCGGGCGCACGCACCGCGTGGACGCCGGGCTGATCAACCGGGACGTCGTGCTGGAGAACGACGTCATCTTCGGCACCGTCAACGCCAACCTGCGTCACTACCGGGAGGCGGCCACGGCGCTGGCCGCGGCCGAGCGCGGCTGGCTGGAGCGGCTGATCACGCGGCGGGTGCCGCTGTCACGGGCCATGGAGGTCTTCGAGCCCGCCGGGGACGACGTCAAGGCGGTCATCGACCTGACGGCCTGACCGCGCGGCCGGGGCCGCTCAGCTCGCGTCGTAGGGCTTGCGCCGCTTCGGGGTGGGCTGCCGCCGGGGCGCCGGCGCGCCGGCGCCCGCAGGGACCCGCGTCTTGGCCGGACGGGGCGCCTGCGGCGCGGCCGGGGCCGGGCTCGGCCCGGACGGCGGCTGCTTCGGCTCGGGGCTCTCGGCGACGTCCCTGTCGGCCGACAAGGGATTCCGGGGCGAGGGGACCCGTGGCCCGGCCGGGGCGGCGGGCCTGCCGGTGCGCCACGGGAGCCAGGACGGGCGGCGCCGGGTGCCGCGGCGGCCGGTGAAGCGGAGCGAGAGCACGATCGTCAGCAGCACCATCGCGGCCAGCAGCGCGGACGGCGTGCCCAGGACGTCCAGCGGCGAGCCCTGGGCGGTGTGCGAGCGGGGCGGCGACACGAACGGCCGCTCGGTCGAGCGGATCTCGTCGAGGCGGTCCAGGTTCTCCTTGACCAGGCGCGGGATGCCGTAACCGACGACCTTGTCGGTCTCCCTGGTCTTCCGCTTCAGCCAGACCCGGTCGACGTTCGCCTCGATGGTGTGGATCTTCTTGCCCTCGACGCGTTCCACGACCCCGACGTGGTCGATGCCCTTGTAGCTCTTGCCGCCGCGCCAGTCGTAGAAGACCAGCGCGCCCGGTTCGGGTGTGCGGCTCCAGGCTTGCTGCTGGATGAACCAGGCCGCGTGGGAAGGCGTCCAGGCGAACTCGCCGACATAGTCGGAGAGGCCGGATTTGTTCGCGGCCCAGGCGAGGAACATGTCACACCATGGCGCGTCGCGGAACTGGGTGTCTTGGACGCGATCCGCGTACCAATGGCCGAACTTGGTGGACTGGCCGCTCTTCTCCTTGTAGCCAAGTTCCTGCCGCACCGTTTTCAGGAGTTTGTCCGCGATCGGGTCCAGGGCGACTCCTCCCAGAAAACCGACAAATCACGATGGACTTTAGTAGCGCCACCGCAGAATCGCGCGAATCATAGGAAAAGTGTCTTTCAGTGAGCCGAAACATCGGCTCTGTGGCTCCTGGGGCCGGTGTGACGGGACGGCACGATTGTCAGGCGCCGGCTCCCACGCGATAGACTCCCGCATCGCCCGTGCCGGGGCCGACCACGTCGGCCACGATCACGGTCACGTTGTCCGGCGAACCGCCCTCGTTCGCCAGGTCGATCAGCCTCTGGACGGCCGCCGCCGGGTCTGTCACCGTGGTCAGCACCTCGTGCAGCGTCTCGGGCCCGAGCACGGTCGTGAGCCCGTCGGAGCAGAGGAGGTAGCGGTCATCAGGCTCGGCTTCGCGCAGCGCCATGTCAGGCTCCGCCCTGCCCTCGCTGCCCAGCACCCGCAGCACCATCGAACGACGGGGATGCACGGCGGCTTGATCCTCCGTTATCCGGCCTTCGTCCACCATCGACTGCACAAGTGTGTGATCCTTGGTCATCTGATAGAGAGCACCATCGCGAAGCAGGTAGCCGCGGGAGTCACCCAGATGAGCCAGGGCGAACCGGTAGCCGTCCCACAGCATGGCGGTCACCGTGGTCCCCATCCCCCTGCGTGCGGGGTCGATGTCGGCCAGCTCGACCAGCCTGCGGGCCGCCTCGTGCACGGCGCCCTCCAAGGCCGCCTCCAGGTCGGCGCCCGTCTCGGGAAGCGTGGCGTCCAGCTCGCGCATGACGGCGATCGCCGCCGAGCTCGCCAGCTCGCCGGCCGCGTGCCCGCCCATCCCGTCAGCCACCACGAGCAACCGGCCACTCGCGTAGCCGGAATCCTCGTTCTGCTCCCGGCGGCGGCCCACATCTGATCCGGCGGCATAGCGGATGTTGTGCTTCATACCTAGCAGTAAATCATTGGTTGAAAGACTTCACAAGCAGATGCACTGAAGACTCTTGTGAACTACTGTGGGTTGCATGAGCCACGACCCGACCGTCAACGCCGGGGACATCGCCCGGCTCGCCGGTGTCGGGCGTGCCGCGGTGAGCAACTGGCGCCGTCGCCACGACGACTTCCCCCAGCCCACCGGCGGCACCGCCAACCAGCCGCTGTTCTCATTGCGGCAGGTCGAGTCCTGGCTGCGACGCTATGGGAAGTCCTACCAGGTCTCCCTGGGAGATCGGGTCTGGCAACGCATGAAAGCCGCGGGCGATTTGCGGCTGGGCGAGCTGGTGGCCCAGGCCGGAGCCCTGCTCGCCGACGGCGGGACGACCGCCGACGACCCTCCTGACGTCACTGTGGGTGACCCGGCGGGCGCGGCGGGCCTCGACGGGGAGCTCTCCGGCCTCATGCGGGAGCTGGGCGAGCAGCTCGGCCCGCTGAGCGCGTACGAGTTCCTCTGCGAGCGCTACCTCGAGGCCCACTCCCGGCAGCTCTCGGTCACCCGCGACGACGTCGCCGAGCTGATGGTCGGGCTGGTGAGCGCCGACGGCGCGACCGTGCTCGACCCGGCCTGCGGCGTCGGTACCCTGCTGCTGTCCCCCGAGGCCGACGGGCGGCGCGTCCTCGGTCAGGAGCTCAGCGAGACCTCGGCCGCCATCGCCGCCTCCAGGCTGCGGCTGCGCGGCGTCCGGGCCACGGTCGTGGCGGGCGACTCGATGCGCCACGACGGCTTCGCCGGCGAGCGGGCCGACGCGGTCGTGTGCGACCCCCCGTTCAACGAGCGCGCCTGGGGCTACGAGGAGCTGACCGGCGACCCGCGCTGGGAGTACGGCCTGCCGCCGCGCGGCGAGCCCGAGCTGGCCTGGGTGCAGCACTGCCTCACCCACGTCAGGCCGCGCGGCCTGGTCGCCATCCTCATGCCGCCGGCCGCCGCCAGCCGCAAGGCGGGCCGCCGCATCCGCGCCAACCTGCTGCGCGCGGGCGCGCTGCGGGCGGTCGTGGCGCTGCCCGGCTCCGACCTGTGGCTGCTGCGCCGTCCGGCGGCCGGTGAGCGCCCGCCGTCGGAGGTGCTGATCCTCGACGCCACCGGCGACCTGTCGGCGGTCGAGCCGGCCTGGCAGGCTTACCTGGAGGACCGTTCCGACCAGACCGTCCGCATCATCGACCTGCTGGCCGACGAGGTCGACATGACCCCGGCCCGGCACCAGCGGCGCGACGACGTCGGCCGGGCCTTCGCCGAGGCCCGCGACCGCTTCCTCGCGGCGGCGGCCGTGCCGCCCGACCTGAAGGTGCTGGAGCAGCCCCTCGACCAGCCCGCCACCACGCTGGGCGACCTGATCAAGGAGGGCCTGGTGAGCACGTCGCAGGCCCCGCCCAAGCTGTCCGCCGACGGCGGCGACGTGCCGGTGCTGACCTCCGACGACGTGCTCACCGGCGGTTCGCCGTCCGGCCGGACCACCATGCAGCAGGGGCTCGTGCCGGTCCAGCCCGGCGACGTGGTGGCCTCCTACTCGGCCGTACGGGTGGTGCCCGACGGCGGCGGCGGGGCCGTGCTGGGGCCGCACCTGACGCTGTACCGCGTCGACGCGCGCCGGCTCGACGCCGACTTCCTGGCGGGCTTCCTGCGGGCCGCGGGCGGGCGGGTGACGACCGGCTCCAGCAGGTTCGACGTGCGGCGTACCCGGCTGCCGCGGCTGTCGCTGAAGGAGCAGCGGGCCTACGGCGAGGCGTTCAGGCGGCTCGCCGTCCTCGAGGACGCCATCCGCGAGACCTCGTCCCTGGGGCAGACCTTGATCAGACTGGGTCTCGACGGCCTTGCGGACGGACACCTGCACCCCCAGTCCTGACGGTGTAGTTTTTTCCGGAAAGGCGGCGGGAGGGGGGTCAATGGTCATCGGCGACCGCTATGAGCTCGACGACCTACCCCTCGGGCAGGGCGGCATGGGAGCCGTCTACTCGGGCCACGACCGCCACCTCGACCGGCGGGTCGCGGTGAAGCTGCTGCGGCTGCCCAGCGGGCCCGACCAGGAGTTGGAGCGCAGGTTCATCCGCGAGGCGCGCATCCTGGCCAGGCTGGAGCATCCCGGCGCGCCCGTCCTGTACGACTCCGGCACCCACGAGCAGCGGCTCTACCAGGTGATGCAGTTCATCGAGGGGGTCACGGTGGCCGACCTCGTGCACGAGCACGGCCCGCTGCCGGTGCCGTGGGCGGCGGCGATCGCGGCGCAGGCGTGCGCGGTGCTGTCGGCGGCGCACTCGTTGTCGATCTGCCATCGCGACCTCAAACCGACCAACCTGATGCTCTGCCCCGACGGCAGCGTGAAGGTGCTCGACTTCGGGCTCGCCATGCTGCGGGAGTCGGAGGTCACGACGTTCACCCGGATCGGGCAGATTCTGGGCACTCCGGCGTACATGGCTCCCGAGCAGATCCAGCACGGCGTCGCCGAGCCGCGCAGCGACCTGTACGCGCTCGGGTGCGTGCTGCACGAGATGCTGAGCGGGCGGCAGCTCTTCACCGGGCCGACCGACTACGTGGTCTTCGAGAAGCAGGTCAAGGAGCGCCCGCCGGGCATTCCCGGGCTGCCCGAACCGCTGGGCGCGCTGCTGGCGCAACTGCTGGAGAAGAAGCCGGACGACCGGCCCGCCGACGCCGACGAGCTCTACGAGCGGCTCGACCCGTTCGCCGTCGGCCTGCCCATGTTGCCGGGTTTCCTGACCGGGGAGCCCAGCCCCGGCCGCATGTACGCCCGGATGGCCGGGCGCGCCCTCACCGGCCGTGCCCCGGCCGCCGAGCTCTGAACGCGCTCTCTCGGGTAACGGCGATCGTTACTTAACCTCCGTTGACAGCAGCATGTGAGCGCCGCGACTCTCGTGAGAGAGCGCTCTCTCATCACCCCCAGCAAAGCACGACCCAGGAGGGTTAACCATGGCCCCTCGCATGCGGCGGTTCGGCCTGCCCCTGCTCACCGCGTCCGTCCTCGCCCTGGCGACGGCGTGTGGTGGCGGAGGAGACGGCGCGGGAACCGCCAGCGAGTCGAGCGCGCAGCCCGCGGAGAAGATCAAGCTGACGGTCGGCCTGTTCGGTGACTTCGGCTTCAAGCCGCTCTACGCGGAATACCAGAAGACCCACCCGAACATCGAGATCGTCGAGAACGTCACCCAGTTCAACGACCACCACAGCAACCTGGTCAAGCGACTGGCCACCAACGCGGGCGCGGGCGACGTCGAGGCGGTCGAGGTGGGCTACATCAGCACGTTCACCGCCCAGCCGGCCAAGTTCACCGACCTCAAGCAGTACGGGCTCGACCAGCGCCAGGCCGACTACCTCGACTGGAAGTGGCAGCAGGGCCTGAGCAAGGACGGCGCGCAGGTCCTCGGCCTCGGCACCGACGTGGGCGGGCTGGCCATGTGTTACCGCAAGGACCTGTTCAAGAAGGCCGGGCTGCCGGACGGCCGCGACGAGGTGTCGGCGCTCTGGCCGACCTGGGAGCAGTACATCGAGACCGGCAAGAAGTTCGCCGCGGCGGACGTGGCCGGCGCCAAGTTCGTGGACTCCCCCGGTGAGATCTTCCGCGCCATGGTCAACCAGGCGCCCACCGGCCTGTACGACGCCCAGGACACCATCATCGTCGAGTCCAACCCCGACGTGAAGAAAGCCTGGGACCTGTCGAACCAGCTCACCGCCGACGGCCTGACCGCCAAGCTGGCCGCCTTCTCCCCGCCGTGGAACACCGGCTTCGCCAAGGGCTCGTTCGCCACGATCATCTGCCCGGCCTGGATGACCGGCTTCATCCAGGAGCAGGCCAAGGACTCGGCCGGCAAGTGGGACATCGCGTCGGTGCCCGGCGGCTCCGGCAACAGCGGCGGCTCCCACCTGATGGTGCCCAAGCAGAGCAAGCACCCGAAGGAGGCGGCCGAGCTGATCAACTTCCTCACCTCCAAGGAGAACCAGGCCAAGGTCTTCAAGGAGGAGGGCACCTTCCCGTCGATCCCCGCCCTGTACGACGACCCGTCGATCCAGAACTTCACCAAGCCGTTCTTCGGTGACGCCCCCATCGGCAAGATCTACTCCGAGGCCGCCAAGGCGCTCAAGCCGCAACATCTCGGCCCGAAGGAGGCCGACGTGCGCACGGCCATCGGCAACGGCCTCGGCCGCGTCGAGCAGGGCAAGCAGACGCCGGACGAGGCGTGGGCGCAGGTGCTCGAGGACGTCAAGAAGATCAAATGAGTTCCCTTCCCCTCGCGGTCACGCGACGGCGTAGGCGCAGCGTGCGGCACACCCTCGACGTGAGGGTGTCGCCGTACGCCTACGTGGCCCCGTTCTTCCTGCTGTTCTGCGCCTTCGGGCTGTTCCCGCTGGTCTACACGGCCTGGGTGAGCCTGCACGAGTGGACGCTGCTGTCCGACACCCAGGAGTTCATCGGTCTCGGCAACTACGCCACGCTGCTCGCCGACGGCTACTTCTGGAACGCCACGTTCAACACCCTGTCCATCGGCGTGCTGTCGACCGTGCCGCAGCTCGCGCTGGCCATCTGGCTGGCGCACCTGCTCAACCGGCGGCTGCGGTTCCAGACGCTGTTCCGGATCGCGCTGCTGCTGCCGAACGTCACGAGCGTGGTGGCGGTGGTGGTGATCTTCAGCCAGCTCTTCGGCCGGGACTTCGGCATGATCAACTGGATCCTGGGCTGGTTCGGGGCGGGCCACGTCGACTGGGCGGCGGGCACGGCCACCTCGCACATCGCGCTGTCCGTGATGATCATGTGGCGCTGGACCGGCTACAACGCGCTGATCTTCCTGGCCGCCATGCAGGCGGTCCCGCGCGAGCTGTACGAGGCCGCCACCATCGACGGCGCGGCCAACTTCACCCAGCTCCGCAAGATCACCATCCCCATGATCCGCCCGACGATCATCTTCGTGGTCATCGTCTCCACGATCGGGGCCATGCAGATCATCGCCGAGCCCATGCTGTTCGGGCAGAGCAGCGGCGGCGGGGGCGGCATCGCCACGGGCGGCCCCGACCGGCAGTTCCAGACCCTGGCGCTGTTCGTCTACGAGAACGGCTTCGCGAACTCGACGCTCGACTTCGGCTACGCCTCGGCGGCGTCCTGGCTGATGTTCGTGGCCGTGGTGGTCGTGGCCGGGATCAACTTCCTGATCACCCGCAGGGTGCGCGGAGGACTGGTATGAGGCTGCGTTACCTGACCCTGACCGCGGTGGCCTTCTTCTCCGCCTTCCCGCTGTACTACAGCGTCGTGGTGGCCTCCAGGCACAACTCCGCGCTGGCCGAGGTGCCGCCGCCGCTGATCCCGGGCGGGAACTTCTTCGCCAACGTCGCCCGCGTCTTCGACACCGTGCCCTTCGGGCTGGCGCTGGCCAACTCGTTCATCGTGTCCGGGTCGATCGCCGTCGCGGTGATGTTCTTCTCGACGCTGGCCGGGTTCGCCTTCGCCAAGCTGAAGTTCCGGGGCCGGAACGTGATGTTGCTGATCACCGTCGCGACCATGATGGTCCCGGCGCAGCTCGGCATCATCCCGCTCTACATGCTCATGGTGAAGCTGGAGTGGACCGGCACCAACTACGCGCTGATCGTGCCCGCGCTGGTCAACGCGTTCGGCGTGTTCTTCATGACGCAGTACCTCTCGCGCGCGCTGCCCACGGAACTGCTGGAGGCCGGGCGGGTGGACGGCTGCTCGACCTGGGGGCTGTTCTGGCACGTCGTGCTGCCGGCCGCGCGGCCCGCGGCGGCGGTGCTGGGCATGCTGACGTTCATGTCGGCCTGGAACGACTACTTCTGGCCGCTGGTCGTGCTCACCCCGGACAACCCGACCGTCCAGGTGGCGCTGTCGACCCTGGCCAGCGGATACGTCAACGACTACGTGCTCGGCCTGGCCGGCACCGCGATCGGGACCCTGCCGCTCGTGGCCGTCTTCGCCCTGTTCGGCAAGCAAATCATCGGTGGAATCATGCAAGGAGCTGTTAAGGGATGATCTTTCCCGAGGACTTCGTCTGGGGCGCCGCGACGGCCTCCTACCAGATCGAGGGGGCGGTCAAGGAGGACGGGCGAGGCCAGTCGATCTGGGACACCTTCTCCCACACCCCCGGGAACGTGGCCGACGGCGACACCGGCGACGTGGCCTGCGACCACTATCACCGCTACCGGGACGACATCGGGCTGATGCGCGAGTTGCGGCTGGCGGCCTACCGGTTCTCGGTGGCCTGGCCGCGCATCCAGCCGGACGGCGAGGGCTCGGTCAACCCGCGCGGCCTGGCGTTCTACGACAAACTCGTAGATGAACTACTAGCCGCCGAAATTTCGCCGTACGTCACTCTGTATCACTGGGATCTTCCCCAGGCCCTCGAAGACCGCGGCGGCTGGACGAACCGCGACACCGCGTACCGGTTCGCCGACTACGCCGCCGCCGTCCACGACCGGCTCGGCGACCGCGTCACCGACTGGGCCACGCTCAACGAGCCCTGGGTCGCCGCCTTCCTCGGCTACGGCAACGGCGTGCACGCGCCCGGCCGCCGCCGCCCGTCCGACGCCATGCGCTCCGCGCACCACCTGCTGCTCGGCCACGGGCTCGCGGCCCGGCGGCTGCGCGAGGCCGGCGCGCAGAGCATCATGCTGGTCGTCAACTCCTCCCCCGTGCTCACCCCCGCCCAGGTCAACGACCCGTCGGCGGTGCCGAGCGAGGCGGACGCGGCCGTGGCGCACCGCATCCACACGCTGCTGACCAGGCAGTTCCTCGACCCGGCCGTGTACGGCACCTACCCGGCGGAGGTGCTGGAGGCGGCGGCCCGCAACGGCGGCACCGGGCACATCCAGGACGGCGACCTGGAACTCATCAACGCCCCGATCGACCTGATCGGCGTCAACTACTACAACCCGTGCGTGGTCGAGTCGGGACCGGGGCTGCCGGCCGACGCCGCGTGGCCGGGCTCGGAGGACGTCAGGTTCGCCGCGGCGGACGCCCCGACCACCGCGATGGGCTGGCCGATCGTCCCCGACGGGTTGTCGCGGCTGCTCGTCCGGCTCTCGCGGGACTACCCCCGGGTCGGCCTCATGGTCACCGAGAACGGCGCGGCCTTCGACGACGTGGTGGCGGACGGCCGGGTGCACGACGACCAGCGGGTCGCCTACCTCGACGGCCACCTGCGCGAGGTGCACCGCGCCATCAAGGCGGGCGCGGACCTGCGGGGTTACCTGGTGTGGTCGCTGCTGGACAACTTCGAGTGGGCCGAGGGCTACCGGCGGCGCTTCGGCATCGTGCACGTGGACTACTCGACCCTGGAGCGGGTGCCCAAGGACAGCGCGCTGTGGTACCGGGACGTGATCGGCAGGAACGGCCTGTAGATTCTTTCCGTGCTCTCCCACCTGGTGCAGACATGAGACGCCCGACCCTTGAGGCGGTCGCCGCCCGTGCGGGTGTTTCGCGCGCCACCGCCTCCCGCGTGGTCAACGGCCAGACGACGGTCGCGCCGCACATCCGCGACGCCGTGCTGCGCGCGATCGACGAGCTGGGTTACGTGCCCAACTCCGCCGCGCGCAGCCTCGTCACCCAGCGCACCGACTCGGTCGCCCTGGTCGTGAGCGAGCCGGGCACGCGGGTCTTCTCCGAGGACCCGCTGTTCTCCACGGCGATCAGGTCGGCGCTGGTCGAGCTGGAGGCGATCAACAAGCAGGTCGTGCTGATGCTGGCGTCCTCGCCGAAGAGTCACGCCAGAGTGGAGCGATACATCTCGGGCGGTCACGTCGACGGCGTGATGCTGTTGTCCATGCACGGCGCCGACCCGCTGCCGTCCGCGCTGTCGCGGCTGCGCGTCCCGGTGGTCTCGTACGGGCGGCCGGCGGTGCCGGTGGACATCCCGTTCGTGGACAACGACAACGTAGGCGGGGCCGAGGCCGGGGTGCGGCACCTGGTGGAGACGGGCCGGCGCAGGATCGCCACGATCGCCGGCCCGCAGGACATGATCGCCGGCCAGGACCGGCTGGCGGGCTACCGCAACGTGCTGCGCGACTCCGACCGCCGCTCGATCGTCGCGGTGGGCGACTTCACCCGCGAGTCGGGGGCCATCGCGATGCGCCAGCTCCTCGGCGACGACCCGGCGCTCGACGCCGTGTTCGTGGCCAACGACCTGATGGCGGTCGGCGCGTTGCAGTCGCTGCGCCAGGCGGGGCGGCGGGTGCCCGACGACGTGGCGGTGGTGGGGTTCGACGACATCGAGGCGGCCAAGTACACCGAGCCGCCGCTGACGACACTCCGGCACCCGATGGCCGAGCAGGCGGCGGCCATGGTGCGGCTGCTGCTCAACCTGTTCGAGGGCGGCCCGACCGACCCGATCATCCTGCCCACGGAGCTGGTGGTCAGAGAGTCGGCCTAAGCCCGGGTCGGGATCGCGCGGGCGGTCGCGCCGAATACCGTCTGCACACGAACGGTTGCGAGATCGAGTGGTATCCGCTTGTCTGAACGGGCTGGCGGGTTTTGACTGCTGATCATGCCGAATGGGTGACACGTGTGACGGGTCGTACGGGACGAGGCTGGGCGGCGGGCCGCCTCCCCCCTGAGGTGAACCGGTTGATCGCCCGGGATGAGGAGCTGATCGAGCTACGGCTGCTGCGCAGGCACGAGCGGCTGGTGACGATCACCGGGGTGGCCGGCGTGGGCAAGACCCGGCTGGCGCTGCGGGCCGCCGGCGAGTGGGAGCACCTCTTCGCCGACGGGGCCTGGTGGGTGCCGCTGTCGCCGCTGGTCGAGCCGGGCGCGCTGCCGTACGCGATCGCCGACGCGCTGCCGCTGGCCGACCAGTCCAGCCGCGAGCCGCTCCGGGTGCTCACCGACTACCTGGCCGACCGCGAGGTGCTGCTCGTGCTGGACACGTGCGAGCACCTGATCGACTACTGCGCGCTGGTGGTGCGCGAGCTGCTGGACCGCGCGCCCGGCCTGTGCGTGCTGGCCACCAGCCGGCGTCGGCTCGGCCTCGACGACGAGCACGTGCTGACCCTGGAGCCGCTGCCGGTGCCCAAGGAGGGCAGCCTGGAGCAGACGGAGGCGGTGACGTTGCTGGCCGACCGCGCGGCGGCGGCGCGTCCCGGCTTCACCCTGAACGACGGCAACCTCCAGGACGTCATAAGGATCTGCCGCCACCTGGAAGGGCTGCCGCTGGCCATCGAACTGGCCGCCGCCCGGCTGCGGGAGGTCAGGACGAGCGAGCTGGCCGACCGGCTCACCGACCGGCTGTCCGTGCTCGGCGACCTCGACCAGGTCGGCCGCCGGGCCGAGCCGCCCTGGCACCAGGCGTTGCGGACGGCCATCGGGTGGAGCCACCAGCTCTGCTCCCCCGGCGAGCGGCTGCTGTGGGCCCGCGTGTCGGTGTTCGCCTGCTCGTTCACCGCCGAGGCCGCCGTCAGCGTGTGCGCCGACGACCTGCTCCCGGCCGCCGAGATCCCCGGGCTGCTGGCGGGGCTGGCCGACAAGTCGATCCTGACCTGGGAGCCGACGGGCGGCGGCGAGCGCTACCGGGTGCTGGACACCATCAGGGAGTACGGCGCGTTCTGGCTGGGCCAGCTCGGCGAGCAGGACGAGCTGCGCCGCCGCCACCGCGACCACTACCGCGCCCTGGCCAGGACGGGCGAGGCCGCCTGGTACGGCCCCGACCAGTACACCTGGTACGACCGGACCGTGGCCGAGCAGGCGAACCTGCGGGCCGCCCTGGAGCACAGCCTGGCCGAGCCGGCCGGCCACGCGGCGCTGGAGCTGGCCGGGGACCTGTGGTTCTACTGGTACAACTGCGGGTTCGTCAGGGAGGGGCGGCGCTACCTGCAGCGGGCGCTGGAGGCCGACACCGTCCCGAGCCGGGCCCGTACCAAGGCGCTGTGGGTCTGCGGGCTGATCGCCATGGCGGAGGGGGACGCCGAGGCCGCGGCGGCGCTGGCGACGGAGTGCACGAGCCGGGCCGAGGCCGAGGGCGACGCCGGCGCGCTGGCCGCGGGGCGGGCGGTGCTCACGGCCGCCGCCGTGATCAGCGGCGATCACGACCGCGTCACGGCCCTGGCCGAGCGCCTGCGCGGGCTCGCGCCCGGACCCACCCTGGCCTACCTGCTGAGCAGCCTGTCCACCAGCCTCAGCCATGTGGTGACCTGCCGGCTCGATGACGGGGTGACGATGCTGGAACAGGTGCGCAGCACGTGCGACCGGCACGGTGAGCGCACGATGCGGGCCTACGGCGACGTCGTGCGCAGCGAGGTCGAGCTGGCCCGCGGCCATCCCACCGCCGCGCAGACGTTCGGGCAGGCCGCGCTGGTGGTCAAGCAGCGGATGCACGACAGCCTCGGGCTCGCCATCACGGTGGACCTGCTCGCCCGTGCCGCGGTCGGCACGGGTCAGGCCGAGCGGGCGGCGTACCTGCTGGGGCTGGCCCAGCAGATCTGGGACACCATCGGCCGGCCGCGTCTCGGCCTGCCCTGGTGGGTGAGCGCCCGCCGCCTGGCCGAGGAGCAGACCGGCCAGGCGCTCGGCGACCGGCGCTACCGCAGCGTCTACCAGGCCGGTTACCGGGCCGACCTGGACACCGGCATCGTGTTCGCGCTCAGCGTCGCGGGCGCGCCACCGGCCGAGTCCGCCACCGCCTGGTGACCACCCGCCGCCGCGTGGCGGCCGGTCGGCGTCGCGTGGCGGGGGACCGGTACCGAGCCGGCGGGCCGGTGTCGTGTGGTGACCGCCCGGCCGTCACGTGGCGGCGGGCGGTGTGGTCAGACTCGGAAGACGCGGAGCTGGAGGGCGAGCGTGGTGTAGTAGCCGACCAGCGTGGTCAGCTCGAACAGCTCCCGCTCCCCCAGCTCCGCGTACTCCCCGTCGTCCAGGTCGCCCTTCGTCACCAGCGCGCGGGCCACGGCGAGCACCGCCGCCTCGTACGGGTCGCTGAGGGCCGGCGGCCCGTCTCCGCGCAGCGCCCCGAGCTGGTCCTCGGTGAAGCCCAGCTCGCGGGCGATCGGCTCGTGGGCCGCCCGTTCGAACGCGCTGTCGTGGTGCCCGGCCACCACCAGGATGGCCAGTTCCCGCGCCCGGTCGGTGAGCACGGAGCGGTAGCGGATGGCCGCCCCCAGCGCCTGGAGCGGGTCGCCGACGGGCGGGCTGAGGAGCATCGCGTTGAACGGCCCCGTGAGCCCGCCCTCGCCGTCCACCATGAACCGGCCGCGGGGGCCCTCGGTGATCCTGTCGTACAGTTCCCGGGCCTCCGGGGCCAGCTCGTGCGGGGGCGTCCTGCGCAGTCGTGCCATTCCGTGATCGTACGCGCCGGTCCGCTCAGCCCTCCGGGGAGAGCCAGGCGGTGACGTCGGACGGCAGCAGGCCGTCCTCGATCGGGGCGCTGGCCAGCAGCAGTTCACCGGCGGGCAGCGGCACGGGGTCGGCGCCCAGGTTCGTGACGCAGATCAGGCCCGAGTCGCGGCTGAAGGCCAGGACCTGCGTGCCCAGCGACAGCCAGTTCAGCGTCCCGTCCCCGAGCAGTTCCCGGCGCAGGCGCAGGCCCGTGCGGTAGAGGTTCAGCATCGAGCCCAGGTCCGTACGCTGCGCCTCGGCCGTCAGCTTGTGCCAGCCCTCCGGCTGCGGCAGCCACGGCGTGCCCGCGCCGAAGCCGAACGGCGGCTCCTCGCCCGACCACGGCAGCGGGATGCGGCAGCCGTCGCGGCCGGGGTTCGTGCCGCCCGAGCGGGCGTACATCGGGTCCTGGCGGACCTCGTCCAGCAGGTCCTCCACCTCCGGCAGCCCCAACTCCTCGCCCTGGTAGACGTAGACGGAGCCGGGCAGCGCCATCGCCAGCAGCGCGGCGGCGCGGGCCCTGCGGTAGCCGAGCTCCAGGTCCGACGGGGTGCCGTGCAGGCGGCCCCCGTGCTCGAACGTGGTGTCGGCGCGGCCGTACCGGGTGACCGGCCGGGTCACGTCGTGGTTGGACAGCACCCACGTCGGCGGGGCGCCGATGGGGGTGTGCGTGCTCAGCGTCAGGTCGATGGACCTGCGCAGGTCGGCCGGGTCCCAGGCGCAGGCCAGGAAGTCGAAGTTGAAGGCCGTGTGCAGCTCGTCGGGGTGCAGGTAGCGGGCGAAACGCTCCTGATCGGGGAGCCAGACCTCCCCGATCAGAACGCGCTCGCCGTACTCGTCGGCCACCTCGCGCCACCGACGGTAGACGTCGTGGACCGCGTCGAGGTCTTCGTACGCGGTGTCGGACTTGATCAGCAGCGCCGCGGAGTCGATGCGCACGCCGTCCACGCCCCGGTCGAACCAGAAGCGCAGCACGTCCTCGAACTCCTGGTGGACCTCCGGGTTGTTCCAGTTGAAGTCCGGCTGTTCCGGGGCGAACAGGTGCAGGTACCACTGCCCGTCGGGCACCTGGGTCCAGGCCGGGCCGCCGAAGATGGACTGCCAGTCGTTCAGGGGCTCGTCGGCGAACCAGAACCGGTCGCGGGCCGCCGGGTTCTCCAGCGCCTCCTTGAACCAGGCGCTCTCGGTGGAGCTGTGGTTCGGGACGACGTCGATGATGACCTTGACGCCGAGCCCGTGCGCCTCCTCGATGAACCGCTCCGCCTCGTCCAGCGTGCCGAAGACCGGCTCGATGCCGCGGTAGTCGGCCACGTCGTAGCCGCCGTCGGCCATCGGCGACGGATACCACGGGTTGAGCCAGATGGCGTCGATCCCGAGATCCTTCAGATACGGCAGGCGGGAGCGCAGGCCGGCGAGGTCGCCGGCGCCGTCGCCGTTCCCGTCGGCGAAACTACGCAGGTAGACCTGGTAGATCGCGGCCCCCCGCCACCACGTTTGCGACATGCGCTATCCCTTAATGCTTCCGGCGGTGAGACCCGCCATGATGTGCCGTTGGAAGATGAAGAAAACGATGATCATGGGGATGCTGGTGATCAGCAGGCCGCCCATGACCTGGTTCTGGGTGACGGCGCCGGCCGTCTGCGACAGGCCCACGCTGATCGTCATCCGGTCGCTGTCGGTCATGACGAGCAGCGGCCAGACGAAGTCCTTGAACGAGGTGACGATCGTGAAGATCGACACCACGCCCAGGATGGGCCTGGAGATGGGCAGGACCACCGAGCGCAGGATGCGCGCCGGACCGGCCCCGTCGATCTGCGCCGCCTCGATCAGTTCACGGGGAATCGAGTCGAAGAAGCGTTTGAGCAGGAAGATGTTGAACCCGTTGGCCGCCGCGGGCAGCCACAGCGCCCACGCGTTGTTGAGCAGGCCGAGGTCCACGACCGTCACGTACAGCGGGATGAGCACGACCATCGCCGGGATCATCAGCGTGGCCAGCATCATGCCCAGGATGAGGCCGCCGAACATCGGCCGCAGCTTCGACAGCGCGTACGCCGCCGACACGTCCACGGCCATGCACACGACCCACCCGCCCAGCGAGTAGTAGGCGGTGTTCACCAGCAGCGTGCCGATGTCGAACAGGTCCCACGCCTCGAAGAACGCGTCCGGCGACGGGTCGGCCGGGACGAGCGTCGGCGGCATCTGCGCCAGCTCCTCCGGCGTCTTGAGCGCGCCGGTGACCATCCAGTAGAGCGGGAAGACGAACGCCAGCGTGAACACCACGAGGACGGTGACGAGCACGAGCCAGTAGATCCGCCGGCCCCACCTGCTGTTGAGCTGGTGCGGCGAGACGATCGTGCGGAACTGCACCTCGATCGGCCGCGGCGACCGCTTCCTGCCCCGCTTGCGCCCGGTGGCCGCCCGGGCTCCGACGGAGATCACGCCTTGTCCTCCCTCGTCAGCCGGAGCTGGAAGGCCGCGAAGACGAGCAGCACGATCATGAGCATCATGCCGAGCGCCCCGGCCGAGCCGTAGTCCTGGAGTGTGAACGCGTTCTGGAACATCAGGTACGCGACCGTCACCGTGGCGTTCTCCGGCCCGCCGCCGGTGAGCATGTACGGCTCGATGAACACCTGCATGGTCGCCACGATCTGCAACATCAGCATGAGCAGCAGGATCAGCCTCGTCTGCGGGATCGTGACGTGCCTGATCCGTTTGAAGATGCCGGCCCCGTCCAGCTCCGCCGCCTCGTACAGCTCCGGCGGGATGTTCTGCAGCGCCGCCAGGTAGATGAGCGTCGCGCTGCCCATGTTCATCCAGGTCGAGACGATGACCAGGGAGAGCAGGGCGGTGGAGGAGCTGTCCAGCCAGGCCAGCGGCGGCAGGCCGAAGAAGTCGAGCACCTGGTTGAACAGCCCGGGCCCCGGATCGTAGAACCACCTGAACAGCAGCACCGCCACGATCGGCGGCAGCATGACCGGCAGGTAGACCACGAACCGCAGGTAGGCCCGGGCGTGGCGCAACTCGTTCAGCACGAGCGCGACGACGAACGGCACGGCATAGCCGCACAACAGCGCGAGGAAGGTGAACTCCAGCGTGTTCAGCCACGCCTGGCCGAAGGCCGGGTCCAGGAACGCCGTCCTGAAGTTGTCCAGGCCGACCCAGACCGGCTCGTTGATCAGGTCGGTCTTCTGGAAGCTCAGGATGAACTCCCTGACCATCGGATACCAGGCGAACACCGTGAAGCAGGCCAGCGCCGCGCACAAGAACCCGTAGGCCGTCAGATTGCGCCTCAGAATCTGCATAGGGTCAGCCCTTGGCCGCCAGCACCGAGTTGGCCTTCGTCTCGGCGTCCGTGAGGAGTTGGTCGATGCTCGCGTCCTTGCGGCTCAGCACACCGGACATGGCCACGTCGAGGATGGCGTACAGCTCCTGGGCGTACGGCGGTTCGGCCTTCGGCGGGACCGTGCCGGCCGCCTGCGCGTAGGAGTCGTAGTTGGCGACCGGCAGCGAGGCGTTCTTCACCCGGTCGGCCTGGATGGCCTGGCCGGTGGGCGAGTCGCCGAAGACGGCGTTGTCCGGGACGCCGACGGGGTTGCCGATGCTCTTGCCGCGGGCGAAGTCGAAGCGGCCCTTGCCGACGGTGTTGAAGCGGAAGTCGATCCACGCCAGCGCCGCCTTCGCCTCCTCGGGCGTCGCCTTCGGGTTGATCATGAAGGCTTCGCCGCCGCTCAGCGACGCCTTGGCCTCGGGGAAGCCGGTGATGCCGTAGTCGGCGACGTTGCCCTTGAACTTGGTGACCACGTCGGTGACCACGTCGGGCGCGCCGAGCATCATGCCGACCTTGCCGCTGCCCATGGCGACCATGAGCGACTCCCAGCCGACCAGGAGCTTGGTGCCCATGCTGTCGTCCACCCAGCGCATGTCGTGCAGGGTCTGCAGCACGGCCTTGCCCTCGGCCGAGTTGAACGCGGCCTGCTTGTTGTCGGGGGTCAGGATGTCGCCGCCGCGGCCGTAGAGGGCCTGGGTGAAGTGCCAGCCGCCGGTGTTGCCGCCGGAGTACTCGCCGTAGCCGACGAAGCCGGCGCCGAGCCCGGCGATCTTCTTGGCCGCCTCGCGGACCTCGGCCCACGTCTTCGGCGGGTTCTCCGGGTCCAGCCCGGCCTTGGTGAACAGGGCGCGGTTGTAGACCAGGCCGACGCTGTAGTGCACGTTCGGGACGCCGTAGACCTTGCCGTCCTTGGTGACCAGTTCCTTGTGGTCGGGGCGGAGGTCGTTCCAGTTCTTGATCTCGCTCGTGTACGACGTGATGTCGAGGGCCTGGCCCTTGGTGATCACGTCGGCGTAGTTCGTCACGGGCACCACGAAAGCGGTCTCCATCTGGCCACCCGCCAGCTTGGGACCGAACGTCTTGGGGTCGAAGCACGGCTGCTGGTCCGTGCTCTTGACCGTCACGCCGGGGTGTTCCTTCGTGAACGTGGCCACGTCGTCGTCCCAGGCCTGCCGTTCCTTCGGCGCGGACTTGGCCGGCTGGCACGCGACCGTGATCGACACGGGCGGCGCGCTGCCCGCCGCGCTGGGGGTGGCCGGCTCGCTGCCCGATCCGCAGGCCGCGGTCGACAGGGCTAGCGCGGATACGAGCAAGAGTCCGGTGGATCTCTGCATGGTCTGACCCTTCTGAATGCGAGGTGCCCACACCATAGGATCCGCGACGTATGTGCGCAATATTTCGACTTCATATTGCAAGATAACGACTGAGTTACGCCGGGCGTCGGGACGTCCCGGCCCACACGAAAGCTGCGCGCCGCGAGCGTCGCGACGCGCAGGAAGCACCAGGCGGGACGGGCCGCCCCGGGGTCAGTCGCGAGCGCGCGCCGTGGAGGCGCGCACGACCAGCTCGGGCTCGAAGAGCAGTTCGTCGGCCGGCACCACGGCCTTGTCGATCTGCGCCACCAGCAGGTCGACCGCGGCCCGCCCCATCGCGTCGATGGGCTGGCGGACCGTGGTCAAGGGCGGCTCGGTGCAGTTCATCAGGGCCGAGTCGTCGAAGCCGATGACCGAGATGTCCGCCGGGACGGCCAGGCCGGCGCGGCGGGCGGCGCGCACGGTGCCGAGGGCGAGCAGGTCGCTGGCGCAGATGACGCCCTTGACGCCCCGCCGGACCAGGCGGGCGGCCGCGGCGTGCCCGCCCTCCAGGGAGAACATCGTGTGCTCGACCAGCTCCGGGTCGCCGCCGGCGGCCTGGAAGGTCTCCAGCTTGCGCCGGGAGGGCATGTGGTCCTTGGGGCCGAGCACCATGCCGATGCGCTCGTGGCCGAGCGCGCGCAGGTGCGCGATGGCCATCTCGGCCGCCACCACGTCGTCGCACGACACCTGCGGGAAGTCGAGGTGCCGGACGGCGGCGTTGACCAGGACGGTGGGCAGCTTGCGCTCGTGCAGCAGTTCGTAGTGGCCGTGGGAGGCGTCGGCCTGGGCGTACAGGCCGCCGGCGAAGACGACGCCGCTGACCTGCTGCTGGAGCAGGAGATCGACGTAGTCGGCCTCGGAGACGCCCCCGACCGTGCGGGTGCACAGCACGGAGGTGAAACCCTGCTGGGCCAGGGCGCCGCCGACCACTTCCGCGAAGGCGGGGAAGATCGGGTTCTGCAGTTCGGGCAGCACGAGGCCGACCAGCCGGGCGCGGTCGCCGCGCAGTTGGGTGGGGCGCTCGTACCCGAGCACGTCGAGCGCCGTCAGCACGGCCTCGCGGGTCGCGTCGGACACCCCGGGCTTGCCGTTGAGCACGCGGCTCACGGTCGCCTCGCTCACTCCGACCTTCTTGGCCACCTCTGCGAGTCGTCGCGTCATGCGCAAACTATACGGCCTTCCACGCAAGCGCTTGCAACGGCTTACGTAGATCGGACGTCGCGGCTTGCACCGCGCCCACGGCGGGCTTCCTGCCGCGGCACGCGCTCTGACCAGCAGGAGCAGGCCGCACCGGACGTTCAGAGTCAGTCAGATGTTTGCGAAATGAAGTCGAAATATTGCGGCGATCTGCTCGACATCTTATGGTCTGGCCAACCCCCATATGCGAAGGGCCACCCCCATGAGAGCACTGTTAGCCGCCCTTACGT
>NZ_SSXE01000085.1 GCF_021699195.1 Nonomuraea sp. MG754425
CTCCAGCACCGACCACCACTGAGACCCTGCCCGTTCGGGCAGGGTCTCAGTGGTGGTCGGTGCTGGAGACGTCGAGGCCGCGTGGGGTGAGCAGCCACACCGCCAGCGTGCCCGCCAGCATCAGCAGCGCCGCCACCCCGCTGGTCAGGACCAGCGACTCGGTGAACGCCGCCGTCGCCTGCTCGGCCAGCCGTCCGCCGGCGGTGCCCAGTTCGCGGGCGACGTCGAGCGCCCCGCCCAGTGACTCCCGCGCAACGTCCGACCCAGGCCCCGCGTACGCCACCTCGTTCCGGTACGCGGCGGCGGCGACGCTGCCCAGCACGGCCACCCCCAGCGCCCCGCCCAGCTCGTAACTGGTCTCCTCGATGGCGGCGGCGCTGCCCGACTTCGCCGCGGGCGAGCCCGACATGATCGCGGCCGAGGCGATCGCGAGCGAGCCGTTCCCGAGGCCGATCAGCACCAGCGCGATCGCGACCGGCCCGTACGCCAGCGGTCCCGGAGCCGCGTACAGCAGCAGGAACGCCACCCCGGTCAGCAGCAGCCCGCCGGCCAGCACCGTACGGGCGCCGACCCGCGCGGCCAGCGACGGCGCCAGCGGCGAGACGACGACGGCGGCCAGCGCGGCCGGCAGCAGCCGCAGGCCCGTCTCCAGCGGGCTGTACCCCTGGACGAGCTGCATCCACTGCGCGAGCAGCAGCAACACCGCCGCCATCGCGATCGACGTGACCAGCGCCGTCAGCACCCCGGCCGAGAACGGCGGGCTGCGGAACAGCCGCAGCTCCAGCAGCGGATCGGGCCTGCGCAGGCAGCGCGCCGCGAACCAGCCCAGCGCCACCACCGCCACGGCCGTCGCCACGAGGGCGCCGGGGGAGGTGAGGCCGTACTTGCCGAAGTTCTTGATCCCGTAGACCAGCGCCACCATGCCGGCCATCGACAGCAGCGTGCTGAGCGCGTCCCAGCGGCCCGGCGCCGGGTTCCTGGACTCGGGCAGCAGGAACAGCCCGGCGGCGATCGCGGCGGCCATGACCGGCACGTTCACCAGGAACGCGGAGTGCCAACTGAAGTGCTCCAGCAGCAGCCCGGCCACGACCGGCCCCAGTGCGGCCCCGACCGCGGCCATCGCCGCCCACACGCCCAGCGCCTTGGCGCGCTCGGCGGGGTCGGTGAACAGGTTGCGGATCATGGACAGCGTGGACGGCATGATCATCGCGCCTCCGACGCCGAGCAGCGCCCGGACGGCGATCACCTCCAGCGGGCTGTCGGCCGCCAGGATGGCCGTCGAGGCCAGCCCGAACACCGCGAACCCGGTCATCAGCATGCGCTTGCGGCCCCACCGGTCGCCCAGGGCGCTCACGGTGACCAGCAGCCCGGACAGGACCAGCGCGTACGCGTCCACCATCCACAGCAGCTCCATCGACTCCGGCCGCAGGTCCTCGGAGATGGCGGGCAGGGCCACGTTCAGCACGGTCATGTCCATGACCACGAGCAGCACGCTGGCCGACAGCACCGCCAGGCCCGCCCAGCGCCTCCGCGACGAGACGGGCGGTGTGATGGCCGTCGTCATCCTTCCTCCTTCTGCCGGACGGGCCGATGGGCGGGGGCGGGCGCGGTCCCGTACCGGAAGGTGCCCGTCAGGAGCCTGGGCACCTCACGGCGGGCGACGTCGCCGTTGCGCAGGCTCTCCCGCACGGCGATGAGCAGCCCGAACACGACGTTGCTGATCCACCGGGCGGGCAGCTCGGCGTTGAGCAGGCCGGCGCGCTGCGCGGTGGCGTAGAACGCGACCTCGCGCTCCTCCAGTTCCTCGATGCGCCGCCGCACCTCCGGGTGGGCCGCCATGGCCTCGTCCGTCAGGCCGAACCCGTACTCGTCGGTCACCTCGGTCAGGCCCGCCAGCAGCGCGTCCATGGCCGTGCGCACCGTTTCCGGGTCGGTGGAGCCGGTCGCCGCCACGATGCCGCTGCTCATCTGGACGCGTTCCCACTGGTCGTGGGCGCGGTGGGCGAGGGCCAGCATCAGGTCCTCGCGGCTGCTGAAGTGGCGGTGCAGGGTGGCCCTGCTGATCCCCACGGCCTCGGCGAGCTGCGTCATGGACGCGGTCGGGTCCTCGTTGAGGTGGTGGATCGCCGCCTTCATGATCTGGTCGCGCGTCGTCGCCATGTATACATCCACGTATCGTCTGAGACATTAATGTCTCATATGCTACCCGCAAGTTTCGATCGTGGGTGCCGGCGACGGCCCGGCAGCGAGGGTGTCGCCCTCGCGTCATGGCGACAGAGCGGCAGGTGGGGCTAAGGTGCGGAGCTGTGGTGATCGGTGACGCGCGCACGCGCATCCTGGACGCGGCCGAGGAGCTCTTCGCGGGCGGAGGTTACGACGCCACCCCGACCTCGGTCATCGCCGGGCTCGCGCAGGTCCCCAAGGGCCTGATCTTCCACTACTTCCCGCGCAAGATCGACGTGCTGGTCGCCCTGGTGAACGAGCGCACCCAGGTGGAGGAGGACGACCAGGTCGACGCCGTGCCGGGCGACCCGGCGGGCACGCTGGCCCGGCTGGCACGCGGCCTGCCGCTACGCGCCTCACCGGCGATGCGGCGCATCCTGTTCCGCGAGGCCGACACGCACGGTTCGGTCAAGGAGCGACTCGGACGCCTCAACGGCGAGCTGATCAGGCGCTCCAGATTCGCCCTCGAACTGGCCCTGCCCGGCACCCGCGGCGACGCGGCCAGGCTGGAGGTGGCCGCGGCCACGTTCGCCGCCGTGCTCATCTACCAGGAGAACCTCTGCCAGCTCACCGGCCACCAGATCGACCCCGACGCCGTCGCGGAACTCATCGCCCACGCGCTCGTCTAGCAGTTCGTCGAGCGCCGCGCGCAGGTGGCCCAGCAGGCCCCACACGTCGTCCATCCGCTCGGGGCAGGCGACGACGCCGAAGTCGAGCATGCCGTCGTAGGAGAAGCAGGTGATGTTCAGCCCGCCGCTCAGGTCGGTCAGCACCGACAGCGGGTAGTACGACAGGATCCGGCCGCCGCACAGGTACAGCGGGAACTGCGGGCCGGGGACGTTGCTGATGATCAGGTTGATCGGCGGGCAGGCCATCCCCGCCAGCCGGAAGATCGCCGGCGTCGCCAGGCTCGTGACCGGCGCGGGCAGGATCGAGCACAGTTCGCTCAGCCACGTCGCCGGGGCCAGCGCGAAGCGCCGCTTGGCCACGGCCATCGCCCGGCCCACCGCGCGCAGCCGCTCCTGCGGGTCGGACAGGTGCGTGGGCATGGGCGCGACCATGGCCGAGATCTGGTTGCCGGCCATTTCCTTGGCCCGCGCCCGGCGCACCGCCACCGGAACCGCCACGACCAGCGGCGACTCGGGCAACGCGGCCCGCTCGCGCAGCCACGAGCGCAGCGCCGACGTGCACAGGGTCATGACGACGTCGTTCACGCTCAGGCCGTGCGCCTTGGCGACGTTCTTGACGTCCTTGAGCGAGAGCGAGCCGAACGACAGGCGCCGCTCGGCGCTGATCGGCCCGTTCAGCGGGGTGCGGGGCGCGGTCAGGGGCGGCAGCTCGGGACGGCGGTGCCGCTCGCCCGCCACCAGCCGGGCCGCCTTCGCGACCAGCTTCGCGCCGGGCAGGCCGCCCACGACCGGGATCGCGTCCAGGTCTTCTGCCGCCCTGAGCACGGACCGGGCGGCGCGGGCGGGATGGGTGGCCGTGCGCAGCGCCGCCCCGGCCAGCATCCCGACCAGGTCGGGATCGGCGCTCCGGCCCTCCGGGGGCGCCGGGTCCTGGCCCGCGGGGTGCGGCGTGTTCCGGGTCAGGTGCCCGTCCGGTGTGAGGTCGAGCAGGGCGGCGAGGGTCTCCGCGCCCGAGACGCCGTCGATCGCGGCGTGGTGCACCTTGGTGTAGACGGCCACCGTGCCGTCCGCCAGCCCGGTGATCAGGTGCATCTCCCACAGCGGATGCGCCCGGTCGAGGTGGCGGGCGTGCAGGTCGGCGACGGCCTCGGCGAGCTGCCGGCGCTCGCCCGGCGCGGGCAGCGTCAGCTCGAACAGGTGGTTGCCGAGGTCGAAGCCGGGATCCTCGGTCCAGTACGGGAGGTCGAGCCCGAGCGGCACCTCGGCCAGGCGCAGGCTGAGCGCGGGGGAGAGGTGCACGCGGTCGAGGAGCAGCCGGGCCAGCGCGTCTTTGGTGACCGCGCCGTCCGCCGGGTCGAGGATCGCCAGCCCGGCCACGTGAGCGGCGGTCGTGGTCGTTTCGACATTGAGGAACTGGGCGTCGAGTGCGGTCAACTGGCGCATTGGCTCTCCTTTCCCTAGATGTGGCCAGAGTCACATGGGGGGATTTCCTGGAGGTTTCTGCGCGAGTCTTTCAGATGAATTGCAGTGCTTCGTCCAAGGGGAATGCAAATCTCCTGCTCAGCCGGATCAGTGACAATCTCCTATCCATTGACGATATGAATGGGATGTTGCACCACGGCGTCGAAGTGGTAGCCGTACGGATGCCGTGGCGTGGTGAGGGGCTGGGTGGCTCCGGTCTCGTCGGTGGCGCGCGCCATGAGCAGGCGGGTGCCGGTGCGCCGGGGCGCCCACTCGACGTGCCACGGCAGCCAGGCCCTGGCCAGGTGCTGTCCGTGGTGCTCGGCCGCGCGCCAGTTCAGCCCGCCGTCGAAGCTGACCTCCACCCGGACGATCCGGCCCCCGCCCGACCAGGACCGCCCGCGCAGGACGCGCGGCCCCGAGAGCGACAGGCGGGCATTCCAGGCGAGTTCGAACGCGCTTCGCACCGGATTCGTGGTGAGGCCGGGGTAAAAGATCGTGTTCCACGGGGTGAAGAGCGGCTTGGTGGAGACCTCGATGTCGCCGAGCCATTTGATGGACGCTATTCCGACCCACCCCGGCACCACCAGCCGCGCCGGAAATCCATGGTCGGGCGGCAGCGGGACGCCGTTCATCTCATAGGCCACGAGCACGTCGTCCATGGCCTTCGCGACGGGCAGCGGCCTGCGCACGTGACCGTGATCCTCGAACGGCGCGTCGAGCCCGATGGGCAGCACGTCCACCGCCTCCGGCAGCAGCCCGGCCTCGTTGAGCAGGTGCCTGAGCGGCACCCCGCGCCAGCGCGCCACGCCGATCGCGCCCAGCCCCCACTGGGTGCCCGGGGCCCCGTCGTGCTGCTGCGTGCGGTAGAAGCGCCGCCCGTTGCCCGCGCACTCGATCGCCGCGTCGTACGTGCGCGACGGCATCGCGCGCAACTCCTCGTAGCCGAACTCGCGCGGACGCCGCACCCCGGGGCCGTGCACCGCCAGCCGCCAGGTGGTGGCGTCGATGAGCGGGGTGAAGGTGTGGTTGCGGACGAAGAACCGGTCGTTCGGGGTGTGGTAACCGAGACCCGACATGGACTCCCAGCGCATCTCGGCGCTGTTGCCATGCACCCGGAACAGGTGGTCGGGCAGCGGTTTCAGGATCGCCGCCGCGGCCTGCCTCATGGAGCATCACCTCGTTGTGACTATTTCCTACCTGGAAACCATTTAATCTCCTCACGCCGTCGTCGTGCACCCCTTCGTCGCCGAAAACCGGGCCGGCGACGAAGGAACGTTCCCGTTAGCGCTGGTAGGGCCATACCCGGCGGCGCGCTCCCCGCAACCGGCCCCCGACCTGCAGTGTTCCGGGCGGGGGCGCGGCGGCGGGCGGGCCGCCGCCGCTCAGCGGCCGAGGAAGGCCAGCAGCCGCTCCAGCGGCCAGGTGTTGATGACGTCGTCGGTGGTCAGCCAGGCCCGCTGCGCGATCCCGACGCCGAACCGCTGGTTGGCCAGATGGGGGATCGCGTGCGAGTCGCTGTCGATCGAGAACTTCACCCCGTGGTGCCGGGCCAGCCGCACCAGGTCGGACGGCAGGTCGGAACGGTCGGGGAAGGAGTCGATCTCCATGGCGGTGCCGGTGCGGGCGGCGGCGCGGAAGACGGCGTCCCAGTCGGCGTCGACCGGCTCACGCTTGCCGATCTTGCGGGTGGTGGGGTGGCCGATGATGTCGACGTACGGGTTCTCGCACGCGGTGATGAACCGGCGGGTCATCTCCTCGCGCGGCAGGCCGAAGTGCGAGTGCACCGAGGCCACGCACACGTCGAACCCGCGCAGCACCTCCTCCGGCCAGTCGACCGAGCCGTCGGGGGCGATGTTCAGCTCGGTGCCGTGCAGGATGCGCATGCCGGGGTAGCTCGCCTGCACCTCGGCCACCCGGCCGCGCTGCTCCAGCGCCTTGTCCAGGGTCATGCGCTGCATCGCCAGGTCGGGCGCGTGATCGGTGACCGCGTAGTAGGCGTAGCCGCGCGCGGCGGCGGCCGCGACCATGTCCTCCAGGGAGGCGATGCCGTCGGTCAGGTCGGTGTGGGTGTGCAGGTCGCCCTTGAGGTCGGCCAGTTCGACGAGGACGGGCAACTCGCCGGCGAGCGCCGCCTTGACCTCCCCGCCGTCCTCACGCAGCGGCGGCGGGACGAACTGCATGCCGAGCGCGTGGTAGATGTCCTCCTCGGACTCGGCGGCGATCACCCGCTCGCCCTCGAACAGGCCGTACTCCGACAGCTTCCAGCCCTTCTTCACCGCCATCTCCCTGATGGCGACGTTGTGCTCCTTCGAGCCCGTGAAGTACTGCATGGCCGCGCCCCACGACCCGGCCGGCACCACGCGCAGGTCCACCTGCAGGCCGGACGTGGTGCGGATCGAGGTCTTCTTCTCGCCGGAGGCGATGACCTCGGCGACGTAGGGCTGGGCGCGGAAGTCGGCCATGACGGACTCCGGCGCCACCGCGAGGATGTCGATGTCGCCGATCGTGTCCTTCATCCGGCGCAGCGACCCCGCGTAGGCCAGGCGCTCGGCCTTGAGCGAGCCCATCACCTGCTCGGCCAGCGACATCGCGACGCCGATGTGCACCCGGCGGCCCGCCTGCTCAAGCTGCTCGATGCCCTTGAGCAGGTTGGCCAGGGTCTTCGGGCCGAGGCCCTTGACGCCGTCGAGGCGGCCGGAGGTGATGGCCTCGCCCAGCGCCGTGGTGGAGTCGATGCCGTAGTCCTCGAACAGCATGATCGCCGTCTTGGGGCCGAGCGAGGGCACCCGGGTCAGCCGCCGCACGCCGTCGGGGACGCGCCCCCGCAGATCGTCGAGCTGCCGGAAGCTGCCCCGCTGCAGGAACTCCTCCATCTTCTTGGCGATCGCCTCGCCCACACCGGGCACCGAGCGGACGTCGGCGACCGAGATGTCCTCGGGGAAGCCGGCGATCGCCTTGGCCGCCTTCTGGTAGCTCCGCACCCGGAAGGCGTCGCCGCCGCTCAGCGCGAACAGCTCCGCGTATTCCTGCAGCGCCGCCGCCGCTTCCTCGTTTGCCCGCATGACCCATACCTTAGGGGCCGGGACCGACAATCCCGCGTCCCTGGTGATCGCGCTCGCGGCACACCCCGGCGGCGGTGCGCGGGCATGACCCGCTCGGGCCGGGGAAGGTCCGTGGACATGGCATTGTGCCTGGTCACAGGAGCGACGGGATACATCGGGGGGCGGCTCGCGCCCGAACTGCTCGCCGCCGGTCACGACGTCCGCTGCATGGTGCGCTCGGCCGGGAGGCTGCGCGACCTGCCGTGGGCGGCGCGCACGGAGGTCGTCGAGGCGGACGCCACCGACCCCGAGCGGACGCGCCGCGCGCTGGACGGGGTGGAGGTCGCCTACTACCTGATCCACACGATGGGCACGAGCGGCCGCTTCGCCGAGCGGGATCGCCTCGCGGCGCGCACGTTCGCGGCGGCCGCCGCCGCGGCGGCCGCCGCCGCGGCGGGCGTGCGGCGCATCGTCTACCTGGGCGGCCCGGCCGCGGACGAGAAACTCTCGCCGCACCTGCGGTCGCGGGCCGAGGTCGGGGAGATCTTCCTGCGCGGGGCCGTGCCCGCGGTGGTGCTGCGGGCCGCGGTGATCATCGGGTCGGGGTCCGCCTCGTTCGAGATGTTGCGCCATCTGACCGAGCGGCTGCCGGTGATGACGACGCCGCGCTGGGTGCGCAGCCGCACCCAGCCGATCGCGGTGCGGGACGTGCTGCGTTACCTGGTCGCGTGGGCGGAGGTGCCGCAGACGGTCAACCGCGGCTTCGACATCGGCGGGCCGGACGTCCTGACGTACGCCGACATGATGCACGGCTACGCGGCCGTGGCCGGGCTGCCGCCCCGGGTGATCATCCCGGTGGCGCTGCTCACCCCCCGGCTGTCGAGCCTGTGGGTGGGGCTGGTCACGCCCGTCCCGGCGAGCGTCGCGCGTCCGCTGGTGGAGTCGCTGCGCAACGAGGCCGTGTGCGGCGAGCACGACGTCGCGCGCTACGTGCCCGACCCCGAGGGCGGGCTGATCGGGTTCCGCCGGGCGGTGTCCCTCGCGCTCGTGAAGATCAAGGACGCCGACGTCGCCACCCGATGGTCCTCGGCGTCCACGCCGGGAGCGCCGAGCGACCCCCTGCCCACCGATCCCGCCTGGGCGGGCGGCAGCCTCTTCGTGGACGACCGCAGCCTGGCGGTGTCCGCGAGCCCGGAGGCGCTGTGGCAGGTCATCGAGGGCATCGGCGGCGCCAACGGCTGGTACTCGCTGCCGGTCGCCTGGAAACTGCGGGGGCTGGCCGACCGGCTCGTCGGCGGGGTGGGGCTGCGGCGCGGCCGGCGCGATCCGGTCCGGCTGCGCGTGGGCGACTCGATCGACTTCTGGCGGGTCGAAGAGGTGCTCCCTGGCCGGCTGCTGCGGTTGCGGGCCGAGATGCGGCTGCCCGGCCTGGCCTGGCTGGAGCTCGGCGTCACGCGCACCGGCGGGCGGACGATCTACACCCAGCGGGCGATCTTCCATCCGCACGGGTTGCTCGGGCACCTGTACTGGTGGGTGATCTCGCCCTTCCACGGCCTGATCTTCGGGCGGATGCCGGTCAACCTGGCCGGCGCGGCCCGCCGGCAGGAGCGGCTCCAGCCCCGATGAGCCGGACGGGCGGTCGTGGCCGCGTCCCCGCCGAACGTCGCCGGGAGCGTGCCACGACCGGGGCACACGTCAGAAGCGCACCTCGCGCGGCCGGTACGGCTCCTCCAGGAAAGCCGCCTCCTCGTCCGACAGCGACACCGACAGGGCGGCGACCGCGTCGTCCACGTGCCGCTCCTTCGTGGCCCCCACGATCGGCGCGGTGACCCCGGCCCGCCGCAGCACCCAGGCCAGCGCGATCTGCGCCGCGGGCAGGGCGCGGTCGGCGGCCACCCGCGCCACCCGGTCGACGATGAGCTTGTCGTTCTCCGGGTCGTACAGGTGGTCGATGCGCTCGTCGGAGCCCGTCCTGGCGGTGGCGGCGGCCGAACCGGCCCTGGCCAGCACGCCCCGCGCCAGCGGGCTCCAGGGGATCACGCCCACGCCCTGGTCCGCGCAGAGCGGCAGCATCTCGCGCTCCTCCTCCCTGAACAGGAGGTTGTAGTGGTTCTGCATCGAGACGAACTTCGTCCAGCCGTTGACCTCGGCCGCGTGCTGCGCCTTGGCGAACTGCCAGGCCCACATGCTGGACGCCCCGATGTAGCGCGCCTTGCCGGCCCGCACCACGTCGTGCAGCGCCTCCATGGTCTCCTCGATGGGCGTCGTGTCGTCCCAGCGGTGGATCTGGTAGAGGTCCACGTAGTCGGTGCCGAGCCGGGCGAGGGAGGCGTCGACGGCGTCCAGGATGTGCTTGCGCGACAGGCCGCGGTCGTTGCGGCCCCTGCCCATCGGGAAGTACACCTTCGTGGCCAGCACGTAGTCCTCGCGCCTGGGGAAGATCGCGCGCAGCACGTTCCCCGTCACGACCTCGCTGGCGCCGGAGCTGTAGACGTCGGCGGTGTCGAAGAACGTCACGCCCGCGTCTGCGGCCCGGCGGACGAGGGGCTCGGCCGCGTCCTGCGCGAGCGCCCACTCTTGCCGTGCGGGGTCGCCGTAGCTCATCATGCCGAGGCACAGTCGCGAGACCTTCAGGCCCGAGTTACCAAGTCGTGTGTAGTCCATGACGCACACGATAGAACCTTGTCGCGACGGCGAACCGGACGGGCGGAACCGGAGCAGGTCCTGTCCAAAAGCGGAAACGACCTTTACACGGCGGCGGCCGATCGGGTCGATTAGAGGAACGTTGCAAAACGGTGGGCGCCAGGCGACGCGGCGGAGCCGACGACACGTACGTATACCGGGGGTGAGGTGGACGACACACTCCGTGGACTCGTTTCACGGGCGCGCGCCAGACTCGAAGCACTGTCGTCCCCGCTCTGGATGGGAGGTCTGGGCCTGGCGGCGGGCATCATCGCGCTGACGCTGCCGGTCGTGGGCGGGCTGACCCGCTCGGACGCGGCCGTGGCGGGGTCGGCGGCGCTGCTCACGCTGGTCGGGCTGCACGTCAGGTTCGTCACCGAGACCCCGGTCCGCAGGGCGGGCTCGTGGTGGATCGTGGCCGTGCAGGCGTGGCTGACGTACCTGCCGCTGACGGTGTTCGGCGCGGCCTGGACGCCGGTGTGCGGGCTGCTGGCGGGCTCGCTGCTGGTGACGGCGGGGCGCATCCGCTCGGTGGTGCTGGCGCTGGTGGGCCTGGCGTGCGGGCCCGTGGTGCTGGCGGCCCCCGACCCGTCGATGATCGATCCGCTGTGGGCGATGGGCGCCCCGCTGGTCGGCCTGGCCGAGTACGCGCTGATCTCGCTGGCCGGGCGGGCCGCCGCGCTGGGGGAGGCGCGTACCGAGACCATGCGCAAGGCCGTCGCCCTGGAGCGCCGCCGTTTCACCCGCGACCTGCACGACCTGGTCGGCCACCGGCTGACGGTGCTGGTGCTGAAGGTGCAGCTCCTGGACCGGCTGGTGGCCGAACGGGACGGCAAGGCGCGGGAGGAGGTGAACGAGACGCTGGAGCTGCTGCGCAACCTGGCGGCCGACGTCCGGGCGGTGGCGCACGGCCTGCGCAGCTCCTCGCTGGCGGGCGAGCTGGGCTCGGCTCGCTCGCTGCTGGAGTCGGCGCGGGTGCGCTGCCAGATCAGGATGTCCTGCCGCGACCTGCCCGAGGAGGTGGAGGAGGTGCTCACGCACGCCCTGCGCGAGGGCGTCACGAACGTGCTGCGTCACGCCGAGGCCCGCCAGTGCTCGGTGCACCTGCTGGAACGCGACCAGCTCGTCCGCCTGACGATCAGGAACGACGGCGTGCGCCCGCGCCGCCCCGGCGACGCCGGCCAGGGCCTGATGAACCTCGCCGAGCGCCTGTCCGGCCTCGGCGGCTGGCTGGAGGCCACCTCGTCGAGAACCGGCCAGTTCACCTTCAGCGTGTACGTGCCACGAAAGAAATAATCGCCTCCCAATGCATTGATGAGGATTTAACAAATGGCATTCACAACGGCATGTATTGGTGTTGTGAAATGTGACTAGCCGGGGCGGTCCGGCGGGCGGCAGGATTCTGGGCACACCCCCTGGAGGTCCCCGCCAGATGGACAAGTACGAGCTGTACTGCCTTGTGGATCCGTGTTTCTACGACACACTCGAGAACAGCACGGCCGCGGACGCCGACTTTCCCATTCTGCGTCGGCCGCTGCCGGCCGGCTGGTCCTCCGCCCTCACCGACACCTGGTCCTATTACGCCCCGGACGACGGTTCGCCGCTGCCCCCGCAGGGCTGGAAGATCCACGTGTCGGCCCGCGTCCCGGACGCCGAGAAGGCCGTCGAGGCCGTCTGGGACTACTGCGTGACGCGCGGCATCGCGTTCAAGTTCCTGCGCGGCATGCCCGTGCTCGTCATGGTGAACTCCAAGGCCGCCTCCCGCGCCTCCAGCGGCAAGCTCGTCACCGTCTACCCCCGCGACGAGGCGCAGCTCGACGTCGTCCTGAAGGACCTCGACGAGCTGCTGCGGGACGTGCGGGGCCCGTACATCCTCAGCGACCTGCGCTACAACGAGGGCCCGCTGTTCGTCAGGTACGGCGGCTTCGCCGAGCGCCACTGCCTGTCCCCGGCCGGCGAGCGGGTGCTGGCCGTCGAGGACGGCGACGGCCGGCTCGTGCCCGACGTGCGGGGCGCCACGTTCTCGGTGCCGCCGTGGACGACGCTGCCCGCGTTCCTGGAGCCGCAACTCGCCGCGCGCAACTCCGTGACGACGACCGGGCTGCCGTACGACATCGAGAGCGTCCTGCACTTCTCCAACGGCGGCGGCGTCTACCTCGGCCGCGACCGGCGGACCGGCGAGCGGGTGGTGCTCAAGGAGGCCAGGCCGCACGCCGGGCTCGACGCGGCCGGCCGCGACGCCGTCGCCAGGATCGAGCACGAGCGCGACGTCCTCGAACGGCTGTCGGGCCTGCCCGCCGCGCCCGGACTGCGCGGCTACTTCACGCTCGGCGAGCACCACTTCCTCGTCGAGGAGTTCGTGGACGGCACACCGCTGCAACGGCGGCTGGTGCACCGCTACCCGCTGACCCGCGCCACCTGCACCGAGCGGGACCTGGCCGAGTACACCGCCTGGGCGGTCGAGACGCTGGAGGAGGTGGCCCGCGCGGTCGGCTCGCTGCACGAGCGCGGCGTCGTCTTCGGCGACCTGCACCCCGACAACATCCTGCTGACCGACGACGGCCGGGTGGCGCTGATCGACTTCGAGGTGGCCACGCTCGCCGAGGAGCGGGCGCGCGCCGCGCTCGCCCACCCCGCCTACGCCGCCCCCGCCGACCGGCAGGGCGTCGAGGTGGACCGGTACGCGCTCGCCTGCCTGCGCCTCGGCCTGTTCGCGCCGCAGTGCACGATCATGCTGCCGCTGCACCGGCCGAAGGCGGTGCACCTCGGGGAGATCGTCAAGGAGACGTTCCCCGTGCCCGGCGACCTGATCGACGAGGCCGTCGCGACCGTGGCGGGCGGCGAGCGCGACACCGGCCCCGCCCTACCCCTTCCGGGCGCGGCGAGCTGGCCCGAGCTGCGGGACGCCATGGCCAAGGCCATCGTGGCCAGCGCCACGCCCGCGCGGGACGACCGGCTCTTCCCCGGGGACGTGGGCCAGTTCCAGCCCGGCGGCGGCCTCAATCTCGCCCACGGCGCGGCCGGCGTGCTGTTCGCGCTGCACTGCGCCGGGCTGGGGCCCTACCCCGAGTACGAGCGCTGGCTGCGCGAGCGTGCCCGCCGCCCCGTCCAGGGCTCGGGGCTCGGCCTGTACGACGGGCTGCACGGCATCGCGTACGTGCTCGGCCTGCTCGGCCACGAACAGGACGCGCACGACCTCGTCGAGATCTGCCTGCGGGAGAAGTGGGACCGGCTGGAGTCGGCGCTCGGCTCCGGGCTGTCCGGCATCGGGCTGAACCTGCTGCACTTCGGGCACACCGACCTCGCCCTGCGCGCGGTGGACATCTGCGCCGGGCGGCTCGACGGCCCCGTCTCCGAGATCAGCGGCGGCGCCGGACCACGCGCCGGGCTGCTGCACGGCTCGTCCGGGCCCGCGCTGCTGTTCCTGCGCGCCCACGAGCACACGGGCGATCCGGCGCTGCTCGACCTGGCGGCCACGGCGCTCCGGCAGGACCTGCGCCGCTGCCGCCACTCCGAGGACGGCTCGCTCCAGGTCAACCAGGGGTGGCGGCTGCTGCCGTACCTCGACGAGGGGTCCGCCGGGATCGCCCTCGTGCTGGAGCGCTACCTGCGCCACCGGCACGACGAGGCGTTCGCGACGGCGCTGGAGGAGCTGCGGCTCGCCGGGCGCGCGGGCTTCTTCGTACAGGCGGGGCTGTTCACCGGACGCGCCGGGATCATCGCGGCCGGCGCGGGGAACGTGCCGGAACTGGTGAAGGGGCTGCGCTGGCACGCGCTGCCGTACGCCGGTGGCCTGGCCTTCCCCGGCAACCAGCTCCTGCGCCTGTCCATGGATTTCTCGACCGGAACGGCCGGCGTGCTCTTCGCCCTCAATGCGGTGATGGGCGAAAGTCCCCGCCGACTGCCGTTCCTGGAGGCCGCTCCCGGGCGGCCTGCCCCCGACGAGACCACGGAAGGAGGTGTACGACATGGTTCTTCTCGACCTGCAGGGTCTTGAGGCTCCCGCGGCCAGTGACGTGGCCAGCGGCGGCAGCACGCTGACCGTTCTCTCTTGCCACTCCGGCAAGCCCAGCAACCTCAGTGTCGCTCTCTGCCACTGATATGCGAAAGACGTCCCCGCGCCGTACGACACGGCGCGGGGACACTCATCTCGGCCTCGACCTCGGAAGGGGGACGTCCCGTGCGGGCAGCGGACCGGCTGGTGATCGGCGTGGTACGGCGCGGCGGCCCCTGGCCCGCGGCGCTGGCCGGCACGGCGGTGGCCGGGGCGGTCGCAGAACTGGCCGTCCCCTACCTGATCGGCCGCACCGTGGACGCCCTCGTGGCGGGCCGGCCGGACGGCGCCCGCTGGCTGGCGCTGTGCGCCGGAGCGGTCGCCGCCGTCATGATCTGCGAGAGCCTCGGCGTGTGGGCGCGCGGGGCCGGCGCGGCCCACGCCGCCGCGACCCTGCGCTCGGGCGTGCTGCGGCACGTGCTCGGCGCCGGCCCCGGGCTCACCCGCCGGTTCCCGGAGGGCGAGCTGGTCACCCGGGCCGGGTTGAACACCGAGGAGGTCGGCCGGGCGCCGGAGACGGTGACCAGCGCGCTCGCCCTGCTCGTGCCCACGGCCGGCGCGCTGGTCGCGCTGACCCTCATCGCCCCCGTCCTGACGCTGACGCTCGGGGCGGGCATCGTCGTCATCCTGCTGGTCCTGCGGGCCTTCCTGCGCACGTCGACCACGCTGGCCGGCGGGTACCAGGAGGTGCAGGGCGAGATCGCCGCCCGCCTGGTCGAGGCCCTGGCCGGCGCCCGCACGATCGCCGCCGCCGGCACCGCCGCCCGGGAGTCGGGCCGCGTGCTCGCGCCGCTGCCCGGCCTGCGCGCGCACGGGATGGCGCTGTGGCGGGCCAACGCCTCCGCCGCGGTCCGGTCGGGGCTGGTGGTGCCGTTGCTGGAGGTGGCGGTGCTCGCCGTGGGCGGTTTCCTGCTGGCCGCCGGCGACCTCACCGTGGGCGAGCTGTACGCCGCCGCCCGGTACGCCGTGCTCGGCGCCTCGCTCAGCACGGCGCTCGGCCACATCGGCGGCCTGGCCAGGGCGCGGGCCGCCGCCGAACGGGTGTCGGAGGTCCTCGACCTGCCCTCCGTCCGGTACGGCGCCCGCACCCTTCCCCCCGGCCCGGGGACGCTCGAGTTCCGCGACGTCGCCGCGAACGGCCTGACCGTCGGCGACCTCACGCTGCCCGGCGGATCCGTCACCGCCGTGGTGGGACGTTCGGGCTCGGGCAAGTCGCTGCTGGCGGCGCTGGCCGGACGGCTGGCCGAGCCGGAGCGCGGCACCGTGCTGCTCGACGGCGTCCCGCTGGCGGAACTGGCGGAGGCGGAGCTGAGACGGGCCGTCGGGTACGCCTTCGAACGCCCGGTCCTGGTCGGCGAGACGGTCGGCGACGCCATCGACGGCGCCGGTGGTCTGAGCCCGCGAGTGGCGCAGGCGGCGGGGGCCGCCTGCGCGGAGGAGTTCGTCCGGCGGCTGCCGCTCGGCTACGCCACCCCGCTCGGCCAGGCTCCCATGTCCGGCGGCGAACGGCAGCGGATCGGCCTGGCCAGGGCGTTCGCGCAGGGGGAGCGGCTGCTGGTGCTCGACGACGCCACCTCCAGCCTCGACACCGTGACGGAGCGCCAGGTCGGCCGGGCGCTCACCACCGACCGGCTCGGCCGCACCCGCCTGATCGCCGTCCACCGGCTGGCCACCGCCGCCCGCGCCGACCAGGTCGTCTGGCTCGACGGCGGCGCGGTACGCGCCCACGGGCCGCACCACGTCTTGTGGCGCGACCCGGCCTACCGGGCGGTCTTCCAGGGAACCGCCACATGACCGCGCCCACGCGGGGACCGCGCTGTGACCGCGCCGTGATCGTGTCCGCGCGGGTGCCGCGCCATGGCCGCGCCCAAGCGGCGGGCCGCCACGTGACCGCATCCACGCGGGGAGCCGCGTCATGACCGCAGACACCCGGAGGGCCGCCCGATGAATCCGATCGCCCGTGCGTTGCGGCGCGAGCCGCGCCGGTTGGTCGTCCTCGGGCTCTGGTCGGTGGTGGAGGCCGCGCCCGCGTTCCTCATCGGGCACGCCGTCGCGCGGGCCATCGAGGACGGGTTCGCCCGGGACGCACCGCTGGTCGGCCTGGCCTGGCTGGCGCTGCTCGGGCTGGCCTGGCCGGCCGCGGCCGTGGCCGCGCGCCAGGTGGTGCTGGCCGTCGCGGCGCTGGCGGAGCCGTTCCGGGACGACCTGCTGACCCGGGTGGTGGACGGCGCCCTGCGGTCCGGCACCGGACGCGACAGCGCCGCCGTGGCCCGGGCCGGGCTCCAGGTCGAGCTGGCCAGGGACGCCTTCGCCGCCGTCGTCACCACCGTGCGGGGGTTCGTGTTCACGGTGGTCAGCGTCGTGCTGGGGCTGCTGACGCTGGCGCCGGAGACGCTGGTGCTGGTGCTGCCGCCGTTCCTGGGCGGGCTCGGGCTGTTCCTGGCCTCGCTGCCCGCGCTGGCCCGGCGGCAGCGCGGGTACCTCGTCGCCGATGAGAGCCTGGCCGAGGCCATGACGGACCTGGCGGGCGGGCTGCGCGACATCGCGGCGGGCGGCCTGCGGGAGCGGGTGGAGGGGCGGCTCGGCCTGCGGGTGCGCGCGCAGGCCGAGGCCGGCCGGGCGCTGGCCCGGGTGACCGCCGTCCGCACCGCCGCCCTGGCCGCGGGCGGCTGGCTGCCGGTCGTCCTCGTCCTGGCCGGGACGCCGTGGCTGCTGGAGCGCGGGGTCGGGGCCGGGGTGGTGGTCGGCACGCTCGCCTACGTCACGCAGTCGCTGGCGCCCGCGCTCGGCGGGCTCGTCCACGGGCTCGGCGTCAGCGGTGTGCGGCTCGCGGTCTCGCTCGGCCGCATCCTCGCCATGGCCCCGCCCGCGGGCCCGCCCGTGGCGCGGATCCGCCCGTCCGCCCACGAGGTCCGGCTCGACGGCGTCACCTTCGCCTACGGCCCGCGCTCCGCGCCGGTGGTGGCGGGCCTGGACCTCACGATCCCCGAAGGCGACCACCTGGCGGTGGTGGGGCCCAGCGGCGCGGGCAAGTCCACGCTGGCGTCCCTGGTCAGCGGCCTGCTGCGGCCCGGCGCGGGGGAGGTGCTGGTCGGCGGGGTCCCGGCCGACCGGCTCGACCCCGGCGCGCGGGTGCTGATCCCCCAGGAGGCGTACGTCTTCCGCGGCACCCTGTCCGAGAACCTCCTCTACTATGTAAAGGACGCCGCCCCGGAGCCGCATCTCACAGAAGCCGTCGCCGCGGTCGGGGCCGGCCCGCTGGTGGACGACCTGGGCGGCTACGACGCCCAGGTCGAGCCGGCCGCGTTGTCGGCCGGGCAGCGCCAGCTCATCGCCCTGGTACGCGCCTACCTGGCCCCCGCCTCCCTCGTCATCCTCGACGAGGCCACCTGCCACCTCGACCCCGCCGCCGAGGCCGTCGCGGAGGCCGCCTTCGCCCGGCGCGGCGGCACGCTCGTCGTGATCGCCCACCGCCTCACCTCGGCCCTGCGCGCCCGCCGCGTCCTGCTCATGGACGGGGCCCGGATCACGGTCGGCACCCACGAGGAGCTGGTCGCGATCTCACCCTTGTACGCCGACCTGGCCGGCCACTGGCACCCGGAGCCCGTGTCATGAATGTTCAAGACAGTTATCCGCCCGCCGAACGCCTTCCCCTCGTCGACCGCCGTCACGGTCACGAGATCGACGACCCGTACCGCTGGCTGGAGGACCCCCTCGACCCGCGCACGCGTGCCTGGCTGACGGCCCAGGACCGGCTGTGGCTCGACGGCGCCGCCCGGCTGCCCCGGCGCGAGCGATTCCTGGCCCGCCTGACCGAGCTGGGGGAGACCGGCCTGGTCACCCCGCCGGTGTGGCGCGGCGACCGGCGCTTCCACCTGCGGCAGTCCACCTCGCAGGAGCACCCGGTGCTGTACCGGGGCGACGACGTGGTGCTGGACCCCATGGAGCTCGACCCCACGGGGCTGACCACGCTGGACGACTGGCAGCCCGACCTGGAGGGAGGCCGGCTGGCGTACCAGATCTCGCGCAGCGGCGACGAGAAGGCCTGCCTGTACGTGCGGGAGCTGGACACCGGGGCCGTCATCGACGGGCCCATCGGCGGCTGCCGCTACTCGGCGGTCGCCTGGCTGCCGGGCGGCGAGGCGTTCTACTACGTGCGCTTCCACCAGGGCGTGTTCCTGCACCGGATCGGCTCGGCCGAGCCCGACACGCCGGTCTTCACGAGGGGCCCGATCTCGTACGGGGTGCAGATCAGCCCGGACGGCCGCTGGCTGACGCTGTCGGCGGGCACCGCGTCCGGCACCTCGCTCTGGCTGGCCGACCTGGCCGCCGGGGACCCGGCCCCCCGTCCGGTGCAGGAGGGCTCGCACGCGCGCACGGTCGGGGCGGTGGCCTGCGACGGCCGCCTGTACCTGCTCACCGACCGCGACGCGCCGCGCCGCCGGCTCTGTGTGGCCGATCCGGCCGAGCCGACGGCCTGGCGGGAGCTGATCCCGGAGGACGGCGAGGCCGTGCTGGGCGCGTTCACGCTGCTCGACGGGGATCGGCTGCTGGTGTCCAGGACGCGGCACGCGGTCGGCGAGATCGCCGTGCACCACGCCCGTACGGGGGAGCGGCTGGGCGTGGTGCGCCTGCCGGGCAGCGGGACGATCGCCTCGCTCACCTCGCGTCCCGAGGGCGGCCCGGAGGCGTGGTTCACCTACACCGACGCGGTCACCCCGCCCGAGATCTGGCGTTACGACGCCCGTACGGACGCCACCACGCCGTGGTCCGCCGCGCCCGGCCGGGTCTCGCTGCCGTCGGTGCGCAGCCATCACATCGAGTACGCCTCCGCCGACGGCACGCTCGTGCGCATGGTCGTGGTCGCGGGCCCGTCGGAGGGCGGCCCGCGTCCGGCGATCCTCAGCGGGTACGGCGGCTTCGGCATCCCCCTCATGCCCGGCTACGCCGCCGACTCCCTGGCCTGGGTGGAGGCGGGCGGGGTGCTGGCCATCGCGAACCTGCGGGGCGGCGGCGAGGAGGGGCAGGCGTGGCACCGGGACGGCATGCTGGAGCGCAAGCAGAACGTGTTCGACGACTTCGTGGCCGCCGCGGAGAAGCTGATCGCCGACGGCTGGACCACTCCGGAGCAGCTCGGCGTCTGGGGGGAGTCGAACGGCGGGCTGCTGGTCGGCGCGGCGCTCACGCAGCGGCCCGAGCTGTTCGCGGCGGTGGTGTGCTCGGCCGGGCTGCTCGACATGGCCCGGTTCCACCTCAGCGGCCTGGGGCCGTCCTGGACGGGTGAGTACGGCGACCCGGAGGATCCCGAGCAGCTCGGCTGGCTGCTCGGTTACTCGCCCTACCATCACGTCCGCGAGGGCGTCGGCTATCCGGCGACGCTGTTCACGGTGTCGGCGGCGGACACGCGGGTGGACCCGCTGCACGCCAGGAAGATGTGCGCGGCGTTGCAGTGGGCGGGCGGCGGCGACCGGCCGGTGCTGCTGCGCTACGAGCCGGACGTGGGCCACGGGGCGCGGGCGGTCAGCCGTTCGGTCGGGCTGGCCGCCGACGTGCTGGCCTTCCTGGCCGAGCACACGGGTCTCTGAGCGGGACGGGCGGGCGGCTCAGATCCAGCCGGACTCCCTGGCGATGCGGATGGCGTCGATCCTGCTGCGCGCCCCGAGCTTTGCCGTGGTCTTTGACAGGTAGTTGCGGACCGTTCCTTCGGACAGGTACAGCGAGGCCGCGATCTCCCCGATGGACGCCCCGTCGGCGGCGGCTCCGATCACGTCGAGCTCGCGTTGTGTCAGCGGGGCCTCCATCGGGCGCATGGCGGCGATGGCGAGTTCGGAGTCGATGACCCGCTCGCCCTCGGCGACCCTGCGGATCCCGTCCGCGAGCCGGCCGGGTGGCGCGTCCTTGGCCATGAAGCCGCGTACGTGCACGTCGAGCGCCTTCTTGAGGAGGCCGGGGGTGCCGACGCCGGTGAGGATGAGCACTCCGCACTCGGGTAACTTCTCGTGCAGTTCGGCGGCGGCCGTGAGGCCGTCCATGCCGGGCAGTCCGATGTCGATCACCGCGACGTGGGGGCGGCAGGCTCTGGCGGCGGAGAGGATGCGGTCGCCGCGTTCGACCTCGGCGACGACCTCGATGTCCTCTTCGTAGGCCAGCAGCGCCACGAGGGCTCCCCGTACCAGGTGCATGTCCTCAGCGAGCAACGTTCGAATCACCATGCGTCCTTGCGGTCGACCAGGCTTGCAACGTCTGCGGGCCCCTCAATCCTGCCGTACCGACCCAATCAATGAAAAGTACTGGTATTTGGGCGCCACGCCATCTTCGAGCAGGCTACCTGCGCTCACGACGCCCGGGGCGCGCACCGGGGAGTGATCATCGTGACGCCGGGCACCGAGCCCATGGAGGCCAGCGCCTTGCCGGCGTCGGCGAGCCCGATGGTGCGGGTGATGAGCTGGTCGGGGTGCAGGATCCCGGCCCTGATCATCTCCAGCATGGGCGGGTAGGCGTGCGCGGCCATGCCGTGGCTGCCCAGCAGCCGCAGCTCGTGGCCGATGACGCGGCCCATCGGCACCGGCGTGGCCCCGCCGGGCAGCAGCCCGACCTGGACGTGCCGGCCCCGGCGGCGCAGGCTCTCGACGGAGGCGGCGCACGTGGCGGGGCTGCCCAGCGCGTCGATCGACACGTGCGCGCCGCCCCTGGTCAGCTCCCTCACCTGGGCCGCCGCGTCACCGGCCGAGCCGTTGACGAAGTGCGTGGCCCCCGCCTGCTCGGCCAGGTGCAGGGCGTCGGTGCTGATGTCGATCGCCACGACGCGGGCGCCCGCCGCGGTCGCGATCATCACGGCCGACAGGCCCACCCCGCCGCAGCCGTGCACGGCCACCCACTCGCCGGGGCGCACGTCGCCGACCTGGGCCACGGCGCGGAAGGCGGTGGCGAAGCGGCAGCCGAGCCCGGCCGCGGTGGCGTAGGCCATGTCGTCGGGCATGGCGACGAGGTTGACGTCGGCGTGGTCGATGGCGACGTACTCGGCGAACGAGCCCCAGTGGGTGAAGCCCGGCTGGGTCTGCCGCTCGCAGACCTGCTGGTCGCCGGTGGCGCAGGCGGGGCAGGAGCCGCAGGCGCAGATGAACGGCACGGTCACCCGCGTGCCCGGCCGCCAGCCGCGCACGTCGGGGCCGACCGCCTCGACCACGCCCGCCAGCTCGTGGCCGGGCACGTGGGGCAGGACCTTGATGTCGGGGTCGTGCCCCTGCCAGCCGTGCCAGTCGGACCGGCACAGCCCGGTCGCCTCGACCCTGATCACCGCCCCATGGGACGCGGGGGACGGGTCGGGCAGCTCGCGCACGTCGAGCTCTCCACCGAAGACGTCAAAGGCAACCGCTCGCATCTCATGAGCTTAGGGTCTGTCGCCGCAGCTCGCGCAAGGCCCGGTGCGACGGCGAGCCGGGTTCGGCGGTGTAGAGCACGAGCCGCAGGTCGTCGCGGTCGGGCACCTGCATGACCTGGCAGATCACGTCGATCGCGCCGACCACCGGGTGGACGACGCGCTTGCGCTGCTCCCTGCGTACCTGGACCTCGTGCCTGGACCACAGTTCGGCGAAGGCCGGGCTGAGCGCGAGCAGTTCGGCGACCAGCGCCTGGATCCGCCGGTCGCCGGGGTGGCGGCCGGCGGCGGCGCGCAGGTCGGCGACCGAGCCGCGGGCGAAGCGGCTCTTCTCCTCGTCGCCGAGGTGCTCGGCGATCTCGGGCGACATGAAGACCCAGCGGATGACGTTGCGCTCGCCCGGCGAGGTGGAGTCGAGGCCGCCCATGAGGGCGCCGGCCATGGGGTTCCAGGCGCGGATGTCGTAGCGGGCGTCCAGCACGTACGCGGGCACGTCCTCCAGGAACGCGATCAGGTGCAGCAGGCTGTCCGGCACGTCCTCCCTGATGCGGGGCCGGTCGAGCGGCTGGCCCGTCAGGTGGAACAGGTGGGCGCGTTCGTCCTGGTTCAGCAGGAGGGCTCGGGCCAGCGCGTTCACCACCTGCTTGGACGGGTGCGGGCCGCGGCCCTGCTCCAGGCGGATGTAGTAGTCGATCGACATGCCCGCGAGCTGCGCGACCTCCTGCCTGCGCAGGCCGGGAGTGCGGCGGGTGCCGCCGGCCGGCAGGCCCACGTCGGCGGGGGTGACGCGGGCGCGCCTGGCGCGCAGGAAATCGGCGAGTTCGACGCGGTTCATGGCTCCATCCTCTGCCAAGAGGGCGACGGGGTGGGTGGTACCGCTGATCCCAGCCTCCCCAGGGCTCTGCCGCAGCACCCCGCCCCCGGGCCAGCGTGGAGCCATGACGAAGATCGCGCTCATCACGGGCGCCAACAAGGGCATCGGTTTCGAGATCGCGCGGCTGCTAGCCGAGCAGGGGTGCACCGCGATCGTGGGGGCACGGGACGAGGAGCGCGGGCGGGCCGCGGCCGAGCGGCTCGGGCAGCCGTACACGCAGGTGGACGTGACCGACGAGCAGAGCGTGTCCGGCGCCGCGAAGTGGATCGACGACACGTACGGCCGGCTGGACATCCTGGTCAACAACGCCGGCATCACCGGCGACCCCGCCGGTTTCCCGCCCAGCGCCGCCACGGCCGCGCACCTGCGTGCGGTCTACGAGACGAACGTGTTCGGCGTCGTCACCGTGACCAACGCCATGCTGCCGCTGCTGCGCAGGTCGCCGGCGGGGCGGATCGTGAACATGTCGAGCGAGCTGGGCTCGCTGGCCATGGCGTTGGAGCCGGACAGCCCCTTCCGGGAGTTCAACGCCGTGACGTACAACTCCTCCAAGACGGCGCTCAACATGGTGACCCTCTGCTACGCCAAGGAGCTGGAGGGCACCCCGATCAAGGTGAACGCCGCCAATCCCGGGTACTGCGCCACCGACCTCAACCAGCACCAGGGGTTCCGCACGGCCGCTCAGGGCGCGGCCGTCGCCGTGCGGCTGGCCATGCTGGACGCGGACGGTCCGACGGGCGCTTACCTGGAGGATGCCGGCGTGGTCCGCTGGTGAAGGTGTCAAGACCAACAATGGGGACAGATGGGGGTGATGGGCAGAGATCTGGATAAGGAGCGGTTCACCGAGGCGGAGTTCACCCGCTTCGGGGAACGCGTCCGGGAGCAGCTCGGCGTGCTGCGCAAGCTGCTCGACACCCCCGGCTTCGGTCAGGGCCCGGTCACGATCGGGGCCGAGCTGGAGTTGTTCCTGATCGACGAGGAGGGGCGTCCGCTGCCGCGCAACAGCGAGGTGCGCGACGCCCTGGACGACCCCCGCGTGGTGCTGGAGCTGGGCCGCTACAACATCGAGGTGAACCTGACCCCGCTGCCCCTGGCGGGCAGTCCCTTCGCGGCGCTGAGCGCCGAGGTGCAGGAGACGGTCGCCAAGGTGGACGACGCCGTCGAGGGCGGCGGCGCGCTGCCGATCGGCATCCTGCCCACCCTCGACACCGGGGACTTCACGCGGGGCGCGATGAGCGACCAGAACCGGTTCCGGGCCATCAGCCGGGGGCTGCGGCGGCTGCGGCTGGAGCCGTTCCTGGTCAAGATCGGCGATCTGGAGCTGTCGGTCGAGGACGTGATCCTGGAGAGCGCCAACACCTCCTGGCAGGTGCACATCCGTACGCCGCCGGAGCGCTTCGCCCGGCTGTTCAACGCCGCCCAGCTCGCCATCGGGCCGGTGCTGGCGGCGTGCGGCAACTCGCCGTCGTTCCTGGGGCGCGAACTGTGGGAGGAGACGCGGATCCCGCTGATGGAGGAGGCCGCCGACGACCGCGACATGCTGCGGCGCGAACGCAGGGACGGGCGGGTGACCTTCGGCTCCGACTGGGTGCGCGAGGGCGCCGGCGAACTGTTCGAACGGTACGTGCGCGACTACGACCCGCTCGTGCCGCACCTCACCGAGGGGGCGCCCGCGCACGAGGTGCCGGAACTGCGGCTGCACCAGGGCACGATCTGGCAGTGGAACCGCCCCGTCTACGACCCCGCCGGCGGCGGTCACCTGCGCGTCGAGATGCGCGCGCTGCCGGCCGGGCCGTCGTGCGCGGACATGGCGGCGAACACGGCCTTCCTGCTCGGGCTGACGTTGTCGCAGGCCGAGCGGGACCTGACCGGCTACCGGTTCGCGACCGCTTACCAGAACTTCTACCGCGCGGCCATGCACGGCCTGGACGCCAAGCTCTCCTGGCCCGGCCTGGACGGCGAGCACGAGGCCGCCGAGCTGGTGCTGTCGTTGCTGCCCGAGGCCAGGAAGGGCCTGCTCGCGGCGGGGGTGACGGCGCGCGACGCGGACCGGGCGCTGGAGGTGATCGAGCGGCGGACCCGGCTGCGGCGCACCGGCTCGGCCTGGCAGCGCGAGACGCTGGCACGCTTCGGCGGCGACCGCGGGCGGCTCGTGCGGCGCTACCGCGAGCTGGCACTCTCCGGAGAACCCGTGCATTTGTGGGACTGATTCGCAAACAACGGCCCTGCCCGTTCCGTCAAACTGGTCAAGAGACGGAAAAGGTGAGGCTGATATGGCGGGTACGGGGTTGGTTCCGACCGACACGGCGGCGTTCTCCCTGAACCGGGAGACGGGCGACCTGGAGGAAGGGGCGGCCAAGCTGGCGAGCGAGGTGGGCAGCACGTCGGTCGAGGCGGTGCTGGCCGAGGCCAACAGGACCGGCGTGGACAAGGGCGCGGCGGCGGCGATGGGCGCGATGCACCCCAGACCGGAGCAGTGGTACGCCTTCGACGCCGCCGACCAGGACACCACCGACTGGTACCCGCAGGGCCTGACCGGCAGCGAAGACTCCGGCAACATCGGCCTGCGCACGTTCATGGTGAGCTGGTACTTCAAGCCGGAGGCGGGCGAGCGGGGCGTCAGGGTGTCGTTCCTGAGCCCCCAGACCCTGAAGTACCGGCACGCGCTGCTGGTCATGGCCAAGCCGGACGGCTCGTACGGGCCGATCGACATCCACGCGGGCGGCATCGCCTGCTACGGCGACCTGCTCTACGTCGCCGACACCGTGCTCGGGCTGCGCGTCTTCGACCTGAACCACCTGCTCGACCTGCGCACCGTGCAGCACGACCTGGGCGACGGCACGCGCATCGGCCGCCACGGCGGCAAGCTGAACGCCTTCGGCTACCGCTACCTCCTCCCGCAGACCGACCTGTGGAAGGTGGCGCAGGCCGGGCCGCGCTTCTCGTTCGTGTCGATCGACCGCGGCGGCGAGCGGCCGCGGCTGGTCACCGGCGAGTACCGCGGGGACGACCCCGGCGGCTGGGTCGGGCGCTGGGACCTGGACCTGCGCGGGGGCGAGCCCGCCGACGCCTTCGTCCTGGGGCAGACCAAGATCCAGGGCGCGATGTCGTACGGCGGCACGTGGTACCTGAGCCAGTCGGCCGGTTCCACCGCCAACGGCAGGCTGCTGGTCGCCGACGACGGCGCGGAGCCGCAGGCCAGGCCGTTCCCCGTGGGCCCGGAGGACCTGACGGTGCAGGACGGCAAGTTGTGGAGCGTCACCGAGTTCAGGAACCGGCGGACGGTCTTCGGCGTCAGCCTCTGAGGTGTTCCTGGAGCACCTGCCGGTAGCGGCGGTCGAAGTCGTCGTAGCGGGCTCGTAGCGCGGCGCCGGGCCAGCCGCCCGGCAGCAGTCCGGCGGGCAGCAGCGGGTCGGCCAGCAGGTGGCGCAGCACGGCGGCCGAGACGAGGAAGCCCTCGGCCAGCCCGTCGGCCCGGTCGAGCGCCGCCTCCAGCCGCCGGGCCTCGGCGGCCCACCCGTCGAGGTCCCACAGCAGGGGGGTGGGGTCGTCGTGCGGGCGGCCGTCGATCAGCGTGCACTGCGCGGTGACGATCTCCGGCCAGGCGCGCACCAGGTTCGCCGGGCGCAGCCAGGTGCCCTCGCGCAGTTCGGCCAGGCGCAGCGCGGTCATCGTGTGCCGCAGGGCGGCCCGGTCGGCGGGGGCGCGCCGTTCGGCGGTGACGACGGCCACCTCCCAGGTGCCGTCCCACGCTCTGGTGTGCGGGTCGCGGCTCTCGTCCTGCCTGGCCTGGCGTTCGACGAGCCGTTCCGACAGGGTGTACCCGCCGTCGGCCTGCGCCAGGTCGCCGGCCGCGACCATGCGTGACAGCGCCACCCGGACCGTGCCCTCCGCGATGCCGAACAGCGCGCCGATGCGCACCAGGTGGCGGGCCGGCAGCCGGGGCGGGTGGCTGCCGAGCAGCGCGCTCAGCACCGCCGACCGCGCGCTCAACGAGTTGTTACGCTCTTCCATCGCGTGTCGAGTATATGTAACACTCGAAGGTATGGGCCGGTATCTCGTCGAACCGTTCGACCACAGTGACCGCTACGCCACCGAGCGCTACCAGGGCGCCGCCGGGCGCAACTGGTGGCGCTGCGACCCCACGCTCCGCCTGCTCATGCGGCGGTACCTGGGAGACGGCTTCGCCTGGGCGCAGCCGCACCTCGACCGGCTCGGCGGGCTGATGGGCGGCCTCGTCGCCGAGTGCGCCGAGGAGACCGACCGCAACCCGCCGCGGCTGGAGAAGTACGACAAGTGGGGCAGGGACGTCAGCCAGGTCGTCATGCCGCCGTCGTTCCACACCGCGCGCCGGGCGCTGATGGCCGACAACTTCACCTCGCCCGCGTTCACCGAGCAGGCCCGCGCGAACGGGGCCGACCCGGCCGTGCTGGGCGCGGCGTGGACGTACCTGCTCGACCAGGCCGACATCGGGATGGGCTGCGCGCTCGGCACAGGCGGGGACATGGTGGTCTCGCTCGCCGAGAAGCACGCGCCGCCGGACGTCCGCGATCGGGTCCGGGAGATCTTCGCCGACGGCTACTACTCCGGCGAGGCCGCCCAGATGTTCACCGAGCGGACCGGCGGCTCCGACCTGGCGGCGCTGGAGACCACGGCGGAGCCCGACGGCGACGCGTGGCTGCTGAACGGCGTCAAGTGGTTCGCCTCCAACGCCAACGGCTCGGCGTTCGTGGCGCTGGCCAGGCTGCCGGAGGGCGCGGTGGCGCCGTTCCTGGTGCTGTGGGAGCGGCGCGACGGCCGCCGCAACGGGGTGCGCATCCGCCGGCTCAAGGACAAGCTCGGCACCAGGTCCGTCGCCTCCGCCGAGGTCGAGCTGGCCGACGCCGAGGCGTTCCTGCTGGCGGGGGCGGGCTCCGGCTCGGGCCTCGGCACGATGATGAAGCTCACCAACGCCTCGCGGCTCGGCGTGGCCATGATGGGCGTCGGCGTGGCCAGGCGGGCGCTGGTGGAGTCGATCTGCTACGCCCGCGCCCGCGAGGCGTTCGGCCGGCCGCTCGCCGAGCAGCCGCTCATGCGGCGCAAGCTGGCCGAGCTGATCGTCGAGGTCGAGGCCGCGCAGGCGATGGTCTTCGACGGGCACGCCGGGCCCCGGCTGCGCCTGGCCCCCGCCCTGATCAAGCTGCGCGCCGCCCGCCTGGGCGTGACCGCCGCCGGCGACGCCGTCGAGGTGCACGGCGGCAACGGCTACGTCGAGCAGTGGCCGGTGGCCCGGCTGCTGCGCGACGCGCAGGTCAACCCGATCTGGGAGGGCGGCGACTACATCCTCTGCCTCGACGTGCGGCGCGCCATGCTGCGCGAGGCCGCCCACGAGCCGTTCCTCGACCGGCTCGAAGCCGCCCTGGGCCAGGCCCCCGGCGGCGAGGCGGCCACGGTCTCGCTCGTCGAGCAGCGCGTCGCCGACCTGCGCAAGGCGATCACGGCCTGGTCGGGGCTGGCACCGGCGCTCGCCGAGGCGCGGCTGTACCCGCTGGCCCAGCTCATGGCCGACGTGTACGCGGCGGCGCTGCTCCTGGAGCAGGCCGGCTGGGAGCAGCGCGCCGGGCACGGCGGGCGCAAGGCCCTCGTGGCCCGCCTGTACGCGCGGGCCCGCCTCGCCGACCAGGGCCCGCTGCGCGGCATCGACGGCCCGGCCGACGACCTGGAACACTTCGACGACCTCCGCACGGGAGCCTTCACCGAGACCGGTGACTGAGGCGGCCCGTATGCTCTGCGTGTTCCCGGAGGAGGGCCGCATGACCGTACGCGTGGAGCACCAGGGCCCGGTCACCACCGTGGTGATCAGCAGGCCGCAGGCGCGCAACGCCGTCGATCGCCGGACGGCCGACGCGCTGACGCGGGCGTTCCGGGAGTTCGAGCGCTCCGACGCCGCCGTGGCGGTGTTGTGGGGCGAGGGCGGCACGTTCTGCGCCGGCGCCGATCTCAAGGCGTTCGACAACCACGTCGGCGAGGAGGGCGACGGGCCGATGGGCCCGACCCGCCTGCGCCTGAGCAAACCGGTCATCGCCGCCGTGGCCGGGCACGCGGTGGCGGGCGGGCTGGAGCTGGCGCTCTGGTGCGACCTGCGGGTGGCCGAGGAGGACGCGGTGTTCGGGGTGTTCTGCCGGCGGTGGGGCGTGCCGCTCGTCGACGGCGGCACCGTGCGGCTGCCCCGGCTCATCGGCGCCTCCAGGGCCATGGACATGATCCTCACGGGCCGTCCCGTCGAGGGGCCGGAGGCGTACGCGTGGGGGCTGGCCAACCGGCTCGTGCCCGCCGGCACCGCCAGGCGGCACGCGGAGTCGCTGGCCGCGCAGCTCGCGGGCGTCCCGCAGGAGTGCCTGCGCGGCGACCGGATGTCGGCGCTGGAGCAGGAGGGCCTGACCGAGGACGAGGCGATGCGCAACGAGCTGCGGCACGGGCTGGTGTCGTTGCCCGCCGCGGCCGAGGGCGCGGCCCGCTTCGCGGCGGGCGCGGGCCGCCACGGTCTTTGAGCCGGGAGGTTGTCGGTCGGTCCGCGTAGGGTGACCTTCATGCCTGACATCGAGGTCGCCGGGCGCGAGGTCCGCATCACCAGCCCCGACAAGGTCGTCTTCCCGCTCTCCGGCCGCACCAAGCTCGACCTGGTCCGCTACTACGAGGCCGTGGGCGAGGCGGCGCTGCGCGGCGTGCGCGGGCGTCCGATGGTGCTCAAGCGGTTCGTGCACGGCATCGAGGAGGAGGCGTTCTTCCAGAAGCGGGCCCCGGCCAAGCGTCCCGACTGGATCGAGGTGGCCGAGCTGAGCTACCGCTCGGGGCTGAGCGCCGAAGAGGTGGTCTGCACCGACCTGGCGCAGCTCGTGTGGGTGGTCAACCTGGGCTGCGTCGACCTCAATCCCCACCCGGTGCGCTCCGACGACCTGTCCAGGCCCGACGAGCTGCGCATCGACCTCGACCCGGTGCCGGGCGTCGAGTGGGCCGACGTGCTGCGTACGGCGCTGGTGGTCAGGGAGGTGCTGGCCGATCACGGGCTGGTGGCCTGGCCGAAGACGTCCGGCTCGCGCGGCTTCCACGTCTACGCCCGCATCGAGCGGCGCTGGCCGTTCGCGAAGGTGCGCAAGGCGGCCGAGACGGTGGCGCGCGAGGTCGAGCGGCGCGCCCCCGACCTGGCCACCAGCCGGTGGTGGAAGGAGGAGCGGCACGGCGTGTTCGTCGACTTCAACCAGAACGCCTACGACCGCACGGTGGCCTCGGCCTACTCGGTCCGCGCCGTGCCCGACGCCCGCGTGTCCACCCCGCTGACCTGGGACGAGGTGCCGGGCTGCCGTCCCGAGGCGTTCACCCTCGACACCGTGCCCCGGCGGCTGGCCGAGATCGGCGACCCGTGGGCGGACATCGACCGGCACCCCGGCTCGCTCGACGGCCTGCTCGCCCTGGCCGAAGAGCTCGGCCCCGCGCCCAAGCCGCCGAAGGGCAGCGGGCGCAGGCAGCAGACGATGCCGATGATCGAGATCGCCAAGGCGGAGCACAAAGACGAGGCGATGGCCGGGTTCGAGCGGTGGAAGGCCCGCCACCCCGCGGTCGCCGCCCGGCTCGAGCCCGCCGACGTGCTGGTCGACGCGATGCGGGGGCGCAGCAGCGTGTGGTACCGCATCCGGGTCAACCTGCAGCACGTGCCGGAGGCCGAGCGCCCGCCCCAGGAGCCGCTGGAGGCCGACTACGACCCGTGGGGGCGCGGGGCCGGCGGGCGTCCTGAGACCGGAGATTCAGCGTCCTGAGATGAGGTCGGCCAGCCGCGCGTACGCCGAGGTCGTGGCCAGGCGCTCGTTCTCGCGGCGGTCGGCGGCGCGGAACAGCGTGTAGATGAGCCGCACCCCGGCCCACCGCAGCGGCTCGGGCTCCCACTGGCGCACCTGCCGGCCCACCCACGGCAGCTCCGTCAGCGGGGTCTCGCGGCGCAGCACCAGGTCGCGCAGCGTGCGGCCGGCCAGGTTGGTGGTGGTCACCCCGCTGCCCACGTAGCCGCCGGCCCAGCCGAGGCCGGTGGCGTGGTCCAGGTGCACGGTCGAGCACCAGTCGCGCGGCACCGCGAGCACCCCGCACCACGCGTGCTGCACGCGCACGTCGGCGGTGGCCGGGAAGAGCCTGACGAGCATGCGCCACAGCAGGGCGACCGTCTCCCGCTGGGTGACGCCGCGCCGGTCGACGCGCGAGCCGAAGCGGTACGGCACGCCGCGCCCGCCGATCGCGATCCGGTCGTCGGCGGTGCGCTGGGCGTAGACGTAGGCGTGCGCCTCGTCCTCCAGCAACTCGCTGCCGTGCCAGCCGATGTGCTTCCACACCTCGGCGGGCAGCGGCTCGGTGACGATCATGGAGCTGTTCATCGGCAGCCACTGCCGGTGCTGCCCGGCCAGGCTCGCGGTGAAGCCCTCGGTGGCGCGGATGACGTACTCGGCGCGCACGACGCCCCGCGTGGTGACCGCCGTGGCCAGGCCCTGACGTCTGGGGAGGATCTCGGTCACCGTGGTGTCCTCGAAGACGTCCACGCCCATCCGGGCCACGGTGGCGGCCAGCCCGACGGCCAGCTTGGCGGGCTGGATGCGGGCGCAGTGGGGCGAGTACGACGCCTCCAGCGCCCCGGCCACCTGCACGCGCTCGCGCTGCTCGTCGCGGTCGAGCAGTCGCACGTCGTCCGCGCCGTAGCCCCATCGCCGCAGGTCGGCGACCCCCGCACGCAGGCGGCGGCGCTGGGCCGGGTTGGTGGCGACGTGGATCAGCCCGCTCTTGTGCACGTCGGCGTCGATGCCCTCGGCCCGGGTCACCTCGATGACCTCGTCCACGGAGCGGAACATCGCCCGCTGCAGGTCGATCATGGCCTGCCGCCCGCGCGCCTTGGCGTGCCGCCTGCGTGAGCCGGCGAACTCGGCCGAGAGCCACCCGCCGTTGCGCCCCGACGCGCCGAACCCGGCGAACTCCTTCTCCAGGATCGCGATCCGCAGGCCGGGGTCGGTCTGCTTGAGGTAGTACGCGGTCCACAGGCCGGTGTAGCCGCCGCCGACGATGGCGACGTCGTACTCGCGGGCTCCCGGCAGCGCGGGCCGCCGCGCGGGCAGGCCGATCTGCCGGTACCAGAAGGAGACCCCGCCGTTGGCGAAGTCCTCAGTCAGCGGGATGCCTCTCATCACCGGACACATCTTCTAATAACCGACAGGTATCAACAAGTCGGCGAAGTGTCATGAAATGGCATATAAGGCTAGCTTCGTGTCGGACGTTCGTAGCCTTCGTCGCCGCCGTATACGCGCAGGTCAGGGTCCTGCTCCGGTTGGGTGGCCGGGCTCGTGGGCGAGGCGGTGTGCTCGGAGGCGAAATCGTCCGACAGGATCGGGGCCGGCGGCATCAGGTAGTCGTGCCAGGTGATCTCGCCCTTGGGCGCGGCGTCCGTGGTCAGCTCGCCCGCGCGCTGGGCCGCGCGCAGGCGGCCCGGATACCGCACGGGCAGGAGAGTGCGGTGCAGGTGGGAGGCGTGCAGCCAGGTCTGGACGAGTTCGTCGCCGCCCAGGATCTGCGGGCCGCCGTAGTCGATCTCCCGGTGCGCCGGGCCCGCGCTGAGCAGGGCGGCCACGCGGGTGGCCACCTCGCCCGCGTGCACCGGCTGGAAGAGCAGGGAACGGTCCACGGGCAGCACGGGCAGTGCCGCGAGAGCGCGCAGCCGCCGGTGCAGCCACTGGTGGAACGGGGTGGCCCGCAGGATCGTCCAGCCCAGCCCGCTCTCCTCGACCAGGCGTTCGGCCTCCAGCTTGTGCCGCAGGTAGCCGTAGGCGGCGCGGTCGGCCCCCACCACCGAGGTGAACAGCACGTGCGGCACTCCCGCCGCGCGGGCCAGGAGCAACAGCGTCCTGGTGCCGGGGACGTCCATCGCGCCCCGCCTCCTGCGTCCGCCGGTGGCCAGGTGGGCGACGGCGTCCACGCCGTCCAGCGCCTCCCGGACGCCGTTGCCGGAGACGAGGTCGCCCCACTTCCACTCGACGTTGCCGCGGTCGTCCCGCTTGGCGCGGCTCAGCGCCCGCACCTCGTGGCCCGCCTTGAGCAGGGCGGGCACCAGAGCCCCGCCCAGCATGCCGGTGGCTCCCGTGACCAGAATGCGCATGCGGGTCCCCTACCCGCTAATTTCCAGAAATGTCAATGAATCTCACTCCCGCGTCTGTGCGCCCCGGAGCGGGGTAGGGCCGCTCACATGGCACGAATCGCATCGGAATCCCTGATCGAACGGCTCGCGGCATGGGGCGTGGACACCGTCTTCGGCCTGCCCGGCGACGGCATCAACGGCATCATGGAGGGCCTGCGGCGCCACCGCGACCGGGTGCGCTTCGTGCTCGTCCACCACGAGGAGGCCGCGGCCTTCATGGCCACCGGCTACGCCAAGGCCACCGGCCGGATCGGCGTGTGCCTGGCCACCTCCGGCCCTGGCGGCATCCACCTGCTGAACGGCCTCTACGACGCCAAACTCGACCACGCGCCGGTGCTCGCCATCACCGGCATGCAGGAGACGTCCGTGCTGGGCACCGGCTACCAGCAGGAGGTGCACCTCGACCGGCTCTTCGCCGACGTGGCCGAGTACAACATGATGATCACCAACCCGGCCCAGCTCCCCTCACTGGTGGACCTGGCGATCAGGACGGCCTACGCGCGCCGCGGGGTCGCCCACCTCACCATCCCCAACGACATCCAGGTGGCCGAGGCCGGGTCGGACCCGTACCGGACCGTGGCCCCGGCGCGCGCCCCCCAGACCGCGCCCGTCTACCTCCAGGCGCCCGGCGCGCCCCGGCCGGAGGACGTGGAGTGGGCCGCCGAAGTGCTCAACCGGGCCGAACGGCCCGCCATCCTCGTCGGGCAGGGCGCGCTGCACGCCAGGGAAGAGGTGCTGGCCGTGGCGGAGGCGCTCAGGGCGCCCGTGGTCAAGACCCTGCCGGGCAAGGCGGTCGTGCCGGACGACTCCCCGTACACCACGGGCGGGCTCGGGCTGCTCGGCACCCGGGCCAGCGAGGAGTTGATGGAGGACGCGGACGTGCTCTTCATGGTGGGCACGAACTTCCCGTACTCCAAGTTCCTGCCCGAGGTGCGCGACACGCGGGTGGTGCAGTTCGAGGCCGACCCCACCCGGGCGGGCGCGCGCATCGCCACCGACGTGCCGGTGGTCTGCGACGCGAAGGAGGGCCTGCGGGCGCTGCTGCCGCTGCTCGCCCCCCACGACAACCACGGCCACCTGGCTAAGTACCAGAAGATGATGGCGAAATGGCGCTCCGACATGGAGGCGCTGGAGAACCCCGACCGGCACCCGATCGCCCCGCAGTACGTCATGTCCATCATCGACGAACTCGCCTCCGACGACGCCATCATGACCTGCGACAGCGGCACCATCGCCACCTGGGCGGCCCGCCACTGGACCATCCGCGGCGGTCGCGAGTTCTACCTGTCGGGCACGCTCGCCTCGATGGCCCCGGGCCTGCCGTACGCCGTCGCCATGCAGCACGCCTTCCCCGGTCGCCAGGTCATCGCGTACGTGGGGGACGGCGGCTTCTCGATGCTGATGGCCGAGTTCCTCACCGCCGTGCAGCACCGGCTGCCGATCAAGGTCGTCGTCAACAACAACAACTCGCTCGGCCAGATCCTGTGGGAGCAGATGGTGCTCGGCTACCCGGAGCACGGGGTGCGCTTCGCCGCGCCCGAGGCCGACTTCTCGGCCTGGGCCCGCTCGTGCGGCGGGTTCGGGGCCAAGGTCACCAAGTCCGAGGACGTGGCCCACGCGATCGGGCAGGCGCTGGCCCACGACGGAGCGGCCCTGGTGGACGTGGACGTCAACCCGAACGAGCCGCCCATGCCCGGCAAGGTCTCCTACGACCAGGCCAAGAGCTTCGCGCAGGCGTTCCTCAAGGGGCAGCCGCACAAGGCGGCGATCGCCACCACGCTGTTCAAGGACCGCATCCAGAAGCTGGGGGACTGACCGGACCTCACGAGCGCCGGTAGGCCCCGGCGACACCGGCGGCGGCCTGGCGCAGCGGCTCCACCAGGCGGGGCAGCTCGCGGGCCCGCCGCGAGGCGAGCACGATGCCCAGCGCCGCCACCGGCCGTCCGTCCACCAGCACCGGGACCGCCGCCGAGCACGACCCGAGCGTCATCTCCTCGGACGTCAGCGCGTATCCCTGGGCGCGCACCGCGGCCAGCTCCCTGGCCAGCCGGCCCGGCTCGGTGATCGTGTGCGGGGTCGGGCGTTCGAGCGCGCGTTCCAGGTAGGCCCGGACGAACCAGTCCGGCTCGTACGCCAGCAGCGCCTTGCCGACCCCCGTGGGATGCATCGGCAGCCGCCCGCCGACCCTGGACACGATGGGCACGGCCCGCCTGCCGTACACCTTGTCCACGTACAGGACCTCCAGGCCGTCCCTGACCGCCAGGTGCACGTTCTCGCCCGTCGAGCCGAACAGCTCCTGCAGCCACGGATGGGCCTGCTCCCGCAGCCGGTCCGGCGCGAGCTGCCCCAGTTCCCACAGCCGCGGGCCCACCCGCAGCCGCCCGTCGGGCGCGCGGCTGAGCGCCCGCCACGCCTCCAGCTCTCCCACCAGCCGGTGCGCCGTGCTCAGCGGCACCCCGCTGCGTTCGGCCAGTTCGGTGAGCGTGAGCTGCGGGCGCGCCGCGTCGAAGGCGCCCAGGATGGCCAGCACCTTGGACGTCACCGAGCGCCCCTTCTCGCGGGCTCCACCGGACATGCCGTCCATCCTGTAAGGATTTTCCATCCAGTGGAAGGTGCCTCTCGGCCAAATTCCGGTCAAGGAAGGATGCTTCCCTCATGCGAACACAAGTCGGGATCATCGGGGCAGGCCCCGCGGGTCTCCTGCTGTCACACCTGCTGCACCTGCGCGGCATCTCGTCCGTGGTGCTGGAGAGGCGCAGCCGCGAGTACGTCGAGCGCCGCGTACGGGCCGGGGTGCTGGAGCAGGGCACGGTGGACACGCTGGCGCAGGCCGGCGTCGGCGGGCGCATGCTGCGCGAGGGGCTGCCGCACCACGGCATCGAGCTCAGGTACGGCGGCGCGGCCCACCGCATCCCCTTCGAACGGCTCGTGCCGGGCCGCGCCATCACCGTGTACGGGCAGCAGGAGGTGGTCAAGGACCTGATCGCGGCCCGGCTCGCGGCCGGCGGCGACGTGCGCTTCGAGGTCGAGGACGTGCGGTTGCACGCGCTGGAGTCGGAGCCGTACGTCACGTTCGGCGGGCAGCGGCTCGACTGCGACGTCATCGCCGGCTGCGACGGCTTCCACGGGGTGTCCCGCCCGGCCATCCCGGACGGCGTTCTGAGCGTCTTCGAGCGCGAATATCCCTTCGCCTGGCTCGGCATCCTGGCGTGGGTGGCCCCGTCGTCGGAGGAGCTGATCTACGCCAGGACCGAGCGCGGCTTCGCCCTGCACAGCATGCGCTCGCCCACCGTCAGCCGCTTCTACCTGCAGGTCCCCGCCGACGCCCGGCTGGCGGACTGGCCGGACGAGCGGATCTGGGCCGAACTGCGCGCCCGGCTGGAGACCGTGCCCGGCTTCGCGCTGGCCACCGGCGAGATCACCGAGCGGGGGATCACGCCGATGCGCGGCTTCGTGGCCGAGCCGATGCAGTACGGACGGCTCTACCTGGCGGGCGACGCCGCCCACATCGTGCCGCCCACCGGCGCCAAGGGGCTCAACCTGGCCGTCGCCGACGTGCGCGTGCTGACCGAGGCGCTGGCCGCCTACTTCGCCGACGGCTCGACCACGCTGCTCGACGGCTACTCGCGGGCGTGCCTGAAGCGGGTGTGGCGGGCCCAGCACTTCTCGTGGTGGATGACGACGCTGCTGCACACCTTCGAGCAGGACGACCCGTACGCGCGGCGGCTGCAACTGTCGTACCTCGACTACGTGACGTCCTCGGAGGCGGCGGCCACCACGCTGGCGGAGAACTACGTGGGACTGCCGTTCGACGCGGGCCGCTGACCTTGGAAGATGCTTTAAAGTTGGCGGGTGGTTTTCGAGGAGGGATGGGCGGCTTCGCCCCTGCGCTGGCTCATGCACGTCCTGGGCGACACCCAGCTCGCCAGGATCGACGGCGACCCGGGGCTGCAGGCCGTGGTCGACCAGCACGCGGCGGTGCTGCGTGACGCGATCCCGCTCGACCGGGAGACCCTGGGCGACTACCTGCTCGGCTTCCTCGACGAACTGCGGCACCGCGGCTGGGTCTTCACCGGCGACCCCGACGCGCCGTCGCTGCGGCTGACGGCGGTGTGCTGGCTCACCCGCGAACTCGGCCTCCTCGAAGACGGCCACCCCGCCTGACGGCCACCCCTGCCTGACAGTCATCCCGCCTGACGGCCACTCCGTGCGACGGCCATCCCTGCCTGACAGCCCCTGCCTGGCGGCTGCTCCCGTCTGGCGGCCTTGTCGCCGTTCCGGGTGAGGGCGACGTCGGCCGGTCGGGCGCGCCTGCCGCTTCCCGTCCTGGCAAGGCGGGCGCCCCAGGCGGCGTGCCTGGGGCGGCCCGAGAACGGTGTGGGCCCCTCCGGAGATCAGTCCGGAGGGATGTCGGAGCGGTGCGCGCCACCGGGCGACGTCCGGATGGGCGCCGTCTCCTCCGTCATCGACCGGGCGTCCTCACGCCCCCGCTGGTACGCCTCCGCGTGCGCCCTGGCCTGCGGAGCCTCCTGCTCGATGCGGCCCAGCCAGCGCTCCCAGCGCTGCTGCATGGGCCGGACGAGCCCGCCTCCGAAGCCGATCGCCGCGATCGCCCCGATGGTGGCGAGCACGGTGATCAGCACCGGCATCGTCACGGTCGTGGCCACGCCGATCTGGTTCAGCGCCGCGATGATGCCCAGCGCCCAGATGAATATCGCCGCCACGGTCGCCACCCAGCGGCCGTACGACAGCCCGCCGAGCATCCCGGCCACGATGTCCTTGACGGCTCTGGCCACCGCCCCGGCCACCACGATGATCACGATGGCCACCAGGGCCTTGGGCAGCCAGCCCACCACGGAGGCCAGCAACGACGAGACCGGGTTGGGCCCGAAGACGTTGAAGGCAATCTGCAGCGTGACCAGCAGGATCGCATAGAAGACGATCTTGGCGAGCAGGCTGCTGGCGTCGTACTTGCTGCGTTCCAGCCAGCGCCGCACACCGCTGCGCTCCACCGCGCGGTCGAAGCCGACGCGTTCGAGCACCTTGTCGACGATCTTCTCCAACGCCTTGGCCACGATCCACCCGATGATCAGGATCACCAGGAACGCGACCAGCTTCGGAACGAACGTCGCCACCCCTCGCCAGGCGTCCGAGATGCCCTGGCCGATGTTGATGTCCACGGTTTCCCCCTCCGAGGAGCCAATGCATCGGCGCTACCCGTACCGAAACGGTCTATACACGCAGCGCTACCAAAACTTCGCACACGGCTACATATCTCCCACCATGACGAAGCCGTGCCCGGAGCGGAATCCACCGGTGGCACTACCGGTCCCGGCCCCGACGTTCGCCACGGTCCTGGCCGGTGCCGAACGCCGCGTCGGTCATCGCCCCGAGGCGCGGGTCGGGCACCCTGCGCCGGGCGTACCCGACGCCGAGCCGCGCGTAGGGGCCGTCGCTCGGGGGACGCACGCCGGGCCCGCCTCACACGGGCGACGTCACAGATACGTGCGCAGATCGCGGACGTCGATCAACGGCAGCCCCCACCGCAACGCGGACGCCTCCAGATCGGCGGCCCCCGCCATGACGCCGTCCGGCTTCATGATCTCGCAGCACACCCCGACCGGCGGCAGCCCGGCCGCCACGCACAGCGCCACGGTCGCCTCGGTGTGCCCGGCCCGTTCGGGCAGCAGCCCCGGCCTGGCCATGAGCGGGAACACGTGTCCCGGCCGCAGGAAGTCGCCCGGCCGGGCCTCCGGGCTGGCCAGCCGCCGCACGGTCGCGGCCCGCTCGGCGGCCGACACCCCCGTGCCGGTGCCCTCCGCGAGGTCCACGGGCACGTGCGGCCGGGTGCCGTGCCGGTCGCCCTCGCCCGGCATCGGCGCGATCTCCAGCCGCTCCAGCACCTCGCCCGCGCACGGCACGGTGGGATGCCCGCAGCACTGCGTGAGCATGAACGTGAACGCGTCGGGCCGCAGCCGGGCGCCGGCGAAGATCACGTCGCCTTCCGTCTCCCGGTCCGGATCCCACACCAGCACCGCCCCGCCCGCCGAGATCTGGGCGATGGCCTTGTCCACCCCGGCGCGTCCCGAGATCCTGTCTCTT
>NZ_SSXE01000086.1 GCF_021699195.1 Nonomuraea sp. MG754425
GCCAGGGCCCGGCGACCGTCCGGCGGCCCAGGCGCCCAGGCCCCCGTCCTGGACCCGCCCGCCAACCCGCCGACGGCGAACCGCCCGGCCACGGTGCCCGTACCGCCGCTGGCCGGCCTGGACAGAGCGGCGGCCACGAAGGCACTCAAGCGGGCCGGCCTGGTCCCGGGCCAGGTCAGCGAGCTCGACTCCCCGGAGCGGATCGGCGACGTGCTGAGCGCCGAACCGGCCCCGGGCACGGCCGTCGACCGGGGCAGCAAGGTGTCCATGAAGGTGTCGGCGGGCTTACCCGTACCCGCGCTGACGGGCCTGCGGCGCGCTGCCGCGGAGGCGGCCCTCGCCGCCGCCGGTCTCAAGCCGGGCACGGTCACCCGTTCCTGCTCGGCGCAGCCGACCGGCGAGGTCCTCGCCACCCTGCCGAAGGCGGGAGGTCGCGTCCAGGGCGGCACTCCGGTGGCGCTCACGGTCTCCCGCAACGGCGTCACCGTCCCCGAGGTCGTCGGCCGGTCCCGCGAGCAGGCGCGTGCCGCCCTCACGGCGGCGGGGCTCTCCGTCCGTACCAGAGAGCAACTCGTGGACGACGAGTCGCAGGCGGGCACCATCCTCTCCCAGAGCCTCCAGCCGGGCACCTGCGCCGGCCCGGCCGACCAGGTCACCATCACGGTCGGCGAACTCGCCCAGTCCGGTCCGGACCCCGAAGAGCCCTCGGATACCCCTCCCGCTCCGACCGCAAGCGGCTGACCTGGCCCGATACGCGTGGACCGATCCCCTAGGGGCAGGTGCGGGCTCATGAAGAAGCTCTTCCAGCTCCTGGTGGCCCGCCGTCTGGCCCGTACACCACTCGGCCTGACCGCGTTGGGCATCGGCTGGCTGCTGGCCCGCCACTTCCGCCGCCGGCACGCCGAAGAGGCCGCCCAGCAGCCCAGACGAGCCGTCCACCCACCCAAACGCGCCGTCCACCGCTGAACCGGCCGCGCCGCGTCGTCGTCCCAGGTCGCGTTTGACCTCAAGCGCTTGAAGTGTGTTCTGCTGGGCCGCGTGACGACCTTCACCATTCAGGACGTGTCCCGGCGCAGCGGGCTGAGCGAGCCGACACTGCGCTACTACGAGGACGTGGGGCTGATCGGCCCGATCGAGCGCGACGAGCGCAGCGGGCATCGGCGTTACGGCGACGGGGACCTCGACGAGATCGAGACGCTGGCCTGCCTGCGCGCGGCCGGCGTGGGCATCGAGGACATGCGCGCGTACCTGGCCAACCGCGCACGCGGGCGGGAGGCGGCGGCCGAGCAGCGTGACCTGCTGCTGCGGCACGCGCAGCGCGTCGAGGCCGAGATCGCCGCCCAGCAGGTGCGGCTGCGCTACCTGCGCGAGAAGGCGGCCTTGTGGGACGCCCGCGACCGCGCCGACGCCGTCGCCGAGGCCGAGGTGTTGCGGCGGCTCACGGGAGCGGTCGGGAGCCTGGAGGCGCTGCGATGAGCCCGGTGCTGGTCACCGGCGGCTCCGGCTACCTGGGGACGCACCTCGCCGCCGCCCTGCTGCGGGCGGGCCGGCCGGTCCGCGTCACAGTACGGTCGAAGGCCCGCGAGGCCGACGTGCGCGCGGCGGTGCGCCGAGGCGGCGCCGACGACGGCGGCCTGGAGGTGGTCGCCGCCGACCTGAGGTCCGACGACGGCTGGCCGGCGGCGGTGGCCGGGTGCGAGGAGGTCCATCATGTCGCCTCGCCCTTCCCGACCGGCCAACCGGAGGATCCCGATGAGCTGATCGTCCCCGCCCGTGCGGGCACGCTGCGGGTGCTGCGTGCCGCTCGTGACGCGGGGGCCCGGCGGGTCGTGCTCACCTCGTCGTTCGCGGCGGTCGGCTACACGCCCAAGCCGGTCGCCGAGTTCACCGAGGACGACTGGACCGATCCCGACACCCCGGGGCTGGCGCCCTACCCGCGCTCCAAGGCGATCGCCGAGCGGGCCGCGTGGGAGCTGATGCGGCGCGACGGCGGCGGCACCGAACTCGTCGTGGTCAACCCGACGTTCATCCTCGGGCCCACGCTCACCGACGTGCTGGGCTCCTCGATGTGGCTCGTCAAGATGATGCTCGAAGGGACGACCAGTGTCGTGCCCCGGCAGCGGTTCGGCATCGTCGACGTCCGTGACGTGACTGACCTGCACCTTCGCGCGATGGCCGCGCCCGAGGCGGCGGGCAGGCGGTTCCTGGCCGTCGCGGGCGGGCCGGCGATGGGCTTCCTGGAGGTGGCCGGGATCCTGCGGCGGCGGCTCGGGGCGTTCGCCGCGCGCGTGCCCACGCGGGAGGCCCCGGGGGAGGAGCCGCCACGGCCGATCATCCACAACGACCGGGCCCGCGCCGCACTCGGCTGGCGTCCGCGCGAGGTCGAGACGACGATCGTGGAGACGGCCGAGAGCCTGCGCGATCTCGGCCTGGTCGAGGAAGCCGGCAGCCCGGCGACCGGCGGCTAACAGCCGAAGGCGGGCGGCCGGCTCTGGGGGGTGCGCCGTTGGCGAGCACCCAGGCCCTTGCCCGAGCCCGGGATGAGGCGCAGCGGGCGCGCGACGCGCAACGGCTCCGCCACCAGCTCGCGCATCTCCTCCAGCCCCACGACGTCGTGGTGGCCCGAGTCCAGGATCGTCGCCGCGAACTCGTACGCGTCCCGGCCCGCCATCGCCCTGAGCTGGTCGATGAGCGTCTGCGGGCCGCCCAGTTCGAGCAGGGTGAGGAAGTTCTCCGCGCCCAGGAGCAGGTGCTCGCGCCCGTCGAGCGTCCCGGGGTCCACCTCGCCCTCGTCCACGAGGAAGGTCAGGGCGGTGGGGGCGAGGATAGGGTCGCGGCGCAGGTCGCGGATGAGGGCCTGGCCTTCGGGGAGCGTCTCCGCCAGGACGGTGAGCATGGCGGCGGCCCGCGTACGGAACGGGCAGTCGCGCACGGCCTGGAGGAGGGCCTCGAGGTCCTGGCCGGGGCGGGCCAGCCAGGCGTTCAGCTCGGCGGTGGCCTCCTGGGGCGGGTAGTGCTGGCTGAGCACGCCCAGCAGCTCGGCCGCCGGGCAGGCCGACAGCTCGCCGATCAGCGGGGCGTCGCGGCCTTCCGCCAGGAGGCGGCGGCGTACGGTGTGCAGGGCGGGCGGGGTGAGGCGGGCCAGGAGGAGATCGGGGTCGGCGAGGCGCTCGCGCAGGCGCTCGACCGCGTCGGGCGGCAACGCCTGGTCGGCGCGGTCGAGGTCGCCGGTGTAGAGCTCGCCGGCGGGGCCGCGGGTGAGGTCCACGGCGCCGAGGTCGGCCAGGACGTCGAAGGCACGTTCCAGATCGCGGGCGGCCCGGTGGCGCCAGAGGTCCTTGAGCCGGGGCGGCTCCTCCTCCAGGGCGGCGTGCTCCTGGCAGGCCAGCCAGACGGTCTCCTCCAGGCGGGCCACGGGCACGGCGTCCATGCCGTAGAGGGTGTTCAGGACGTCGGGGAGGACCTCGCCGAAGACGCCGCCGAGCACGGAGGCGGGGCTCGCCATGGTGATCGTCCCGCCCAGCGCGGGGAGGGCCTCGAACGCGCGGGACCACAGGGCGGCGGGGTCGCGCAGGAGCGGCGCGGACTCGGCCACCTGGACCAGCCGTCGCCCGCCGGTGCGGACCAGGCTCAGCCTCGTGCCCCAGGCCAGCAGGAGGCTGAGCTGCGGCAGGTCGGCGGAGTGGGGGACGTCGAGCGTCTCCTCGCCGGTGCCGAGCAGGACCGACAGCTCGCGGGCGTCGGGGAGGGCGAGGTGGCCCGCCTCGGTGAGGGGGCGGCCGGCCGCGCCCGCCCAGGTCGCCAGCGTGACCAGGCGCCGGACGGTCCGGCTGCGGGCCGCCTCCGCCGCCAGGTCCGCGGCCGGCGGGAGGGCGACGGGCGGCGGGTGGAAGCCGCGGTCCTCCTCCAGGTCCAGGTCGGTACGGGTGTAGCGGGCCTCCAGGAGCTGGTCGAGGAGTTCCTGGTCGTAGCGGATGCGGCCGGCGTCGAGATCCTGCCGGAAGGCTTCGACGGCTCCCGGCCCGGCGAGGTCGTTGCCGTGGTCGAGCGCCGCCTGCGCCCAGAACTTGGGCAGCCCCTGGAGGTACGGGTCGTCGAGGGCCTTGCGGAAGTCGCGGGAGAGGCGGGCGATGATCTCGTCGGCCTCCGCCGGGCCGGCGCCCCGCGGATCGCGCAGCCCGGCGGCGGACAGGTAGCCCAGGTACGTGCGCAGGATCTCCGGCGCGACCTCCAGGATCTCCCTGGGGGCCACGACGTGCTTCGGGATCCAGGCCAGCAGGTAGCGCCGGATCTGGGACTCGTCCCAGTAGGCGAGGCGGCCGTCGCGGCTGCGGTGGCGGGCGTCCACGGCGGCGGCGATCAGGAGGTCGTCGGCCGGTCGGCCGTGCTCGTCCGCCCAGGTGAGACAGCGCCGGAGCAGGACGGTCTTGGTCGCCTCGAACTCCTCTGTCTCCTCGGGCTCGAACCAGGTACGCACCGGGGCCCCTTGCTATAGGCGTGCCGTCGGGTGAGGTCTGCCACCAGTATTCCCGCTGCGGGGACGGCGGCGCGGGCACTTGGGGGAATGCGCGGGCGGGGTGCTATTTGAGTGCCCCCGCGGTCAGCCCCGCCACGATCCGGCGCTGGAAGAACAGCACCAGCAGCACGAGCGGGATGGTGACCAGCACCCCGGCGGCCATCTGCGTCCCGAAGGGGGTGTCGAACTTGGCGGCTCCGGTGAACTGAGCGATCCGCACCGTGGCGGTCTGCCGCGCCTGATCGTTGATCATGGTGACCGCGATGATGAACTCGTTCCAGGTCGCGATGAAGGCCAGGATCGCGGTGGTGAAGATGCCCGGCGCGGCCAGCGGCACCATGACGCGGCGGAAGGCGGCGAAGGCGGTGCAGCCGTCGATCATGGCGGCCTGCTCCAGCTCGTACGGCAACTGCCGGAAGAACGTCGTCAGGTTCCAGATGGTCAGCGGCAGGGCGAACGACATCGACGGGACGATCATCGCCTGGTACGTGTTGATCCACCCGATGGCGGTGAACAGCTTCAGCAGCGGCACGATGAGCAGCGCGCCGGGGAACATGGAGACGGCGATGACCAGGGCGAGCACGACGTTCTTGGCGCGGAATTCGAGCCGGGCGAGCGCGTAGGCGGCCAGGGTGCCGACCAGCAGGGTCACCGCGGTGGTGACGCCCGCGACGACGAGGCTGTTGACGAGGGACTGCCCGAAGCCCATGTCGGCGGCGAACACCGCCTCGTAGCTCTCCAGCGACCACGGACTAGGAAATGGCGATTTGTCGTAAATGTCGGCGGTGCGGCGGAAGCTCGACACCACCATCCAGTAGAACGGCACCAGGCAGTACAACGCGATGCCGATCATGCCCGCTCTACGCCACACGGGCGCTCCCCTCACGCCGCCGAGCCCGCACGTCGCCCAGCAGATCCGCCCCGAGCAACTTCACGAACACGAACGCGATCACCGCGATGTAGCCGAACAGCGCCGTCCCGTACGCCGACGCCGGTCCGTAGTGCACCCGCGTCGCCTCGTCCCAGATCAGCCCGGACAACGTCTCCACGGACTGCTTGCGCGGCCCCACCAGCACGTACGGCAGGTCGAAGACGCGCAGCGCGTCCATCAGCCGGAACAGCACGGCGACCAGCAGCGCGGGCCTGACCAGCGGCAAGGTGACCCGCCAGAACGTCTGCCGGGGCGTGGCCCCGTCCACCCGCGCCGCCTCGTAGACGTCGGCGGGGATGATCTGCAGCCCGGCCAGTACGAGCAGGCCCACGAACGGGGCCGTCTTCCACGTGTCGGCCACGATCACGGCGAGCTTGGCCCAGGCTCCGTCGGCCGTCCAGAGGATCTCGGTGCCGAGCAGGGCGTTGGCCACCCCGTCGGCCTGGAAGATCCACTTCCACATCAGCCCGGCGACGGCGGTCGGCACCGCCCACGGGATCAGGATGCCGGCCCGCAGCAGCGCCCGCCCCCTGAACGCCCGCTGCATGATCAGCGCCATGGCCACCCCCAGCACGACCTCCAGGGCGACCGTCACCACGGTGAAGAGCGTGGTGTTGAGCGCGGCGTTCATGAAGCGCTGCTGCGCCACGCCCGCGTAGTTCGCCAGCCCGGCGAACCACTCGCCCTCCACCACGAAGCCGTCGGCGTCGAGGCGCTGGCCGCTCTCGTAGAACGATTCCCGCAGCGCCGCGACCAGCGGATAGAAGACCACGAGGGCGAGCACGACCATGGTGGGGGAGAGCATGGCGGCGGCCAGCCACGACTGCCCCCGTGGCCGCCCGCCTCCCCGGACGCGGGCGCTCACTTCAGCAGCGGACCGAGCGCGGACTGCAACTCCGACAGGCCCTGGTCGACGGGCTTGGCCCCGGTGACGATGGCGTACGCCGACTCCTGGATGGCGGCGGTGACGTCGCCGTACCTGACCGCCTTCGGACGGGGTTTGGCGGCGAGGATGCCCTCCTTCAGCGCGGGCAGGTAGGGGTACTTCTCGATCATCGCCGGGTCCTCGTAGACCGCGGTGAGGGGCACCGGCATCGAACTGGTCTGCGCGAACGCCTTGATCTGCGCGGCGCTGGTCATGAAGGCGATGAAGTCGCGCGCGCTCTGCTTGTGCTGGGAGAAGGCGGACAGGGCCAGGTTGTTCCCGCCCAGCGTGCCCGCGCCCGGTCCGGTCAGGCCGGGGATCGGGGCCACGTCGAACTTGCCGTGCACCTTGCTGGAGCCGTCGGTCTTCTGCGCGGCCTCGTAGCCGTAGGCCCAGTTGCGGTAGAAGAGCAGCTTGCCCTCCTGGAAGGCGACCCGTCCCTCTTCCTCCTTGTACGTGATCGCCTCCTTCGGGATCATCCCGCTCTTGAACCCGTCCGCCAGGAACGTGGCCGCCTGCTTGGCGGGCTCGCCGGTGAGCTGAGGTTGCCCGGAGGCGTCGAGGAGTTCGCCCCCGGCGGAGGCGACGGCCTCGGAGAAGTTCACGGTCAGGCCCTCGTACTTGTCGAACTGGCCGCCGTAGCAGCTCATGTCCCTCTGCTCGGGCAGGACCTCGTCGCAGATCCGCCGCATCTCGGCCCAGGTCTTGGGCGGCTGCTCGACCAGGTCCGTGCGGTAGTAGAGCAGCCCGGTGCCGGTGAAGACCGGCATCGCGTACAGCTTGTCGCGGTACTTCGCCGTCTCGACGGTGGTGGGCAGGAAGCCGGAGGTGTCGAGGGTCAGCTCGTCCACCCACCGGTTCGCGGCGAACTCGCTGGTCCACACGGCGTCGATGAGGATGACGTCTCCGGCGGCGGACTTGGTCTGCGCGTTCTGGATGAGCTTGCGGCGCTGCTCGTCGGCGCTCTCCGGGAGCAGGACGACGGTGGCCTTCTCGTCGGGGTGCGCGGCGTTCCAGGCATCGACGATCTTCTGCACCGACTCGGCCTCGAACTTGCCGCCGAGGAACGTGATCGGCCCGCGCTCCTGCGCGGGCGCCTGCTGCTCCTCGGCGGATCCGCAGGCGACCAGGCTCGCGCCGAGCGCCAGCGCGGCGGTGGTGACGTGCAGGGCTTTCATCGGGGGGTTCCTTCTTCCAGGGTGACGGTCTGGCCGGTCAGCCGCGACCGCTCGGCGGCCCAGGCGATGAGGTGGCTGTGCAGGCTCTCGGCCGGCGAGGACAGGATCGGGGCCCGCTCCCGGGTGGCGACGGCGGTCAGGAACGCCTCCACCAGCGCTTCGTCACCGCCTCCGTGCCCGCCCCTGGCCGTGCCGTCCCCGCTCACGCGGGTGTCCACGACGGACGAGCGGCCGGTGACGAAGTCGTGGACGGTCAGGCGGTCGCCGTCGCCGTCGATGGAGCCGTGGGTGCCGAAGATCCGGGTCTGCCGGTGCAGGGCCGGGGTGAACCCGGTCATGGTGAACGACACGGTCGTGCCGCCCTCGAACTCCAGGTTCACGACCTGATGATCGACCACGTCGTTGTCGCAGTCGTAGACGCATCTGCCGTACGGGCCGGTCCTGAGCGCCTCCAGCACTCCCTGCTCGGAGACGTCGTCGGTGAGCACGGTCAGCGGCCACACCCGCTTGCCGGCGAGCGGCAGGTAGATGCGCTTGGCGGAGTACGGGCAGCCGGGTTCGGCGGAGCAGTCGAGGCAGCGCTCGGCGGCTGCGCCCGGCCGGTTCTCGGGGCGGAAGTGCTTGAGGCCGCCGAACGAGGAGACGCGGGTGACCTGCCTGCCGGTGAGGTGGACCAGCCAGTCGAGGTCGTGGCAGGACTTGGCCAGCAGCATGAACGTGGACTCGTCGGCGCGCCGCCAGTTCCCCCGCACGTACGAGTGCGCCTGGTGCCACCATCCGACCGGCTCCAGGTGCTGGATGCTGACGATCTCGCCGATCCGCCCGTCGTCCAGCAGGGCTTTGAGCGCCCGCGTGTACGGGGTGTAGCGCAGCACGTGGCACACCGCGAACACGGCCCCGGAGCGCTCGGCCGCCGCCACGATCGAGCGGCAGTCGTCCTCGGAGACCGCCATCGGCTTCTCCAGCAGGATGTCGTAGCCCAGTTCGGCGAAGCGCACGGCGGGTTCGACGTGGTCGCGGTCCTGGGTGGCGATGATCACCGCGTCCGCCTGGCGGGGCAGCGCGGCCAACTCCCGCCAGTCCGCGTACGGCACGGCGTCCGGGAACCTGCCCCGGCGGCTGTCGAGCGGATCGGCGACCGCGACCACCCTGGCCCGGCCGCTCTCGACGGCGTGCCCGGCGTAGGAGGTCCCCCGGGAACCCGCCCCGACGACGGCGATCGTCACCATACGCGCCTCCAACTTATGTAACCAGTTCACGTATGTCGGCTGATGCTAGGATCCGGGCTGTTGGTCGTCAATAGGGAAGTTATGAGAAAGGGTCTCGTAAGTGACCGAGCTTCGGCCGGGTGACGCGTCACTGCTGCGCAAGGTGAACACCCAGGTCACGCTCAGAGCCCTGCGCCGCGAAGGCGTGGCCACGCTCACCCGGCTCGGCCGGGTCACCGGGCTGTCCAGGCAGACGGTCGAGGCGGTGCTCGACGAGCTGGGCGAGCGCGGTTACGTCCGCGAGGTGCCGCCCGACGAGGGCGCGATGGGGCGGCCGGCGCGGCGCTTCGGGTTCCGGGCGGACGCCGGCTACGTGGTCGGCGTGGAGGTCGGCGGCGACGCCATCGTGGCCGCGCTCGCCGACCTCAACGGCGAGGTGGTCGCCTGGAAGCGGGCCGAGCTCTCCGGCGACACCCCCGCCCACCAGCGGCTGGAGGCCGCCGAGCGGACGGCGCTGGCCTGCGTGGACGGCGCGGGCGTGGCCCGCAAACAGGTCTGGACGGTGGCCGCGGGCACCTCCGGCATCGTCGACAGGACCGGCCGCGTGGCACTGTCGATCACCCTGCCCGGCTGGACCGGGGTCGACCTCGCCGGGCTGGCCGGGCGCTGGTTCGGCGGCACCGCGCTGGCCGCCAACGACGCCAACCTGGCCGCCCTCGCCGAGCACTGGCGCGGCAGCGCCCAGCACGCCTCCGACGTCGTACACCTCCTGATCGGCCACCGGGCGGGCGCGGGCATCCTGATCGGCGGCCGGCTGCACCCCGGACGTACCGGCGCGGCGGGCGAGATCGGCACGCTGCGGCAGGTCGGCTGGGAGGACGCCGCCCGCGAACTGGTCAGGGACACCACGGCGGCCAAGGTGTTCGAGGCGGCGCTCGGCGGCGACCGGGAGGCCGCGCGCCGGGTGGACCGCTACGCCGAGAACCTCGCCATCGGAGCCTCCGCGCTCGTCCTGGCCATCGACCCCGACCTGCTGGTGCTCGGCGGCGGGCACGCCCGCGCCGGCGACGTGCTGTTCGAGCCGCTGCGGCGGCACCTGACCGAGCTGTGCGTGAGCGCCCCGGAGGTGGTGGCCTCCACCTTCGGGGACGAGGGGGTGGCGATCGGCGCGGTCCGTCTCGCGCTCGACCACGTCGAACGCGAGATCCTGGGCCTGTGACCGGCTGGTGCGATCAGTCGGCGACCAGCCGGGACCCGTCGGCCTGCTCCCGCTGGCGGCGCAGCTCGTAGGTGCCCGGCGCGATGCCGGCGAAGGCGTGCTCGGGATGCGCGAGGTAGGCGGTCGCCCCCTCCGCGACGGTCAGCAGGCCGAGCACGATCCCGTCGCGCCAGCGCGCCGGGGCGAAGTACGCCTTGCCGGTGGCGACCAGGAGATGGGTGTTGGCCTCGGCCTGACCGCGCACGACGGGGACGCCAGCCTCGGGGATGGGTGAGCCGCCCGGCTTCCCGTCTACCGGCACCACGGCGACGTCGCCCTGGAACTGCAGGCCGGACAGGACGGGGATCTCGGCCTGCCGGTCGAGGTGGGCGTCGACGGTGACGCCGAAGGTGGCCATGGCCTGCTCGATGGTGGTCATGTACTCGCACTCCTCGGGGGGATTCAGGAACGGCGTTGTGCCGTGGCGTACTGGGCGGCGCTGAGGCCGTAGGTCCAGGCGGCGGCCTCGATCGGGTCGTCGCAGTGGGTGGGGACGGTCAGGCCGAAGCGGCGGCGCACGCCGTCGCGTTCGACGGTGCCATTCGTGCACAACAGCACGCGGACGGGCGTGGTGTAGACCCCGTCGGGGACGTGGTGCAGGGTGAGGATCTGACCGGGATTGCCGGGGTCGGGCACGGCCGGCCCGATCTGTTCCAGGCCGGCCTCGGCGACGAAGCGGTCCCAGCCGCGGCGTTCGATGGCGCAGCGGCGGATCTCGGCGTTGGGCTCGCGGAGGATCTCGTCGGCGGTGAGGCTGTCGTCGATGACGGCGCGGGGGACGGGGGTGCCGTGCCAGAAGTACAGCGCGAACCCGTCGGACCAGAGCGCCGCGGGGCCGTCGGCGCGGTGCGGCCGGTGCGGGGCGTGCTCGTCGTCGCCGGCCTGTTCGAGCCGCAGCTCCACCGGCCCCTGACAGAACACGACGAAGTCCCGGAACGGCCACCACCACCAGCCCTCGAACGGTGGCGCACCCTGTGGAGGCGTGGTGTCCGGGTGGCAGCTCCCGACGAGCCCCAGCCAGTCGTCGGACCGGTTCCCCCGCAGGTGGGCACCCCACAACCGGCGGATCTCGCCGCGGATCGTGTCCTGGCGCACGCCGCCTACCGCCGCGTCCACCGCTTCCGACGTGACCGCCGCCGCCACCTCGCCGAGCACCGCCAGCGCCGTGGCCAGCGCTGGATGGCGATCACCGGGCGCGGTACCCGCCGAGCCCTTCGACGCGCGGCGCACCGCCGCGGCCATCTCGGTGTGCAGGGCGGTGGCCGCCGCGCCGTGCACCGGGTCGCTCACCCCGCCGGCCACGGCCTGGACGGTGGCGCGCACGGCCGCCCCCATCGGCTCGCCCGCCGTGTCGTCCACCGCGCGGTAGACCGAGTCGAGGACCCGCTTGTTGCGGTGGCCGGTGGCCAGGCAGGCGGCTATGGGCGCGGCGAACGCGCCGGCGAGCGGTGAGGACGCCCACCCGACCCGCTCGGGGAAGGGAACCCCGATCTCCTGGTAGCAGGCGCGTGCGGCGAGTTCCCACGCCCGCCTCCCGTCGGCGGCGGCCGGGGCCGAAGCCGGTGTGTTCACAGTGGGGACCTCCCATGGTCGACGATTCGGGTCGATCAGGACGGAACGTCTGCGGGCGAAGTCGTTCCGGCGGTACGTTGTCGAACATTCGATCTTGACAAGTCTATTATGATCCGTACATTCGTTCGAATGGAAGCGATGGGCAGCATCGAAGACGCCTTGCGGGATCGTCCCGGCGACGCCGCCGCGTGGCACGCGTACAGCGGTCTGCTGCTGGAACAGGGTGACACCAGAGGCACGCTGATCCGGCTGGAACAGCGCCTGGCCCGCACCCGTCCCGCCGACCGCCCGGCCCTGGAGCGGGAGATCGCCGACCTCGTCGCCGAGTACGAGGACGACTGGGATGCCGGGGTGCCGGACGGCGTGGCCCGGGTGCTCGCCCGCCGGCACGGCTTCGCCACGGAGGTGGCCGTCGAATGGTCGGACGACGTCGCCGAGATCGTGGAGCGGTCGCTGGACGCCGCCCCGTTCGTCACCACGCTGCGGATCATGCCGAACGCCACCGACAAGGACGACCACGAGGATGACTGGGAAGACGAGGACGAGGACGATTACCTGGCCGTGGACCGAGGCGACCCGCGTCCGGGCACGCTCGACATAGGCGCTCTCGACGGGCTGGACCTCGGCCGGCTCACCGAACTGGACCTGTCCTACCTGAGCATCGGTTTCGACGGCGCGCAGGCCCTGGTCGCCACGTTCCGATCGGACCGGTTACGGGCGCTCGACCTGCGGTACTGCCGGATCGCCGACGCCGGCCTGGCGGCACTCGCGGCCTGCCCGCGGCTGGCCGGGCTGCGCCGCCTGCGGTTGCAGCGCAACCGGCTGACCGCCGAGGGCGTGCGCCACCTGCGTCATTTTCCGGACCTGACCGAGCTCGACCTGCGCTACAACGACCTCGGCGCGGAGGGCGCGCGAGCCCTGCTCGAAGCCCCGTTCGCCGGGTCCCTGGAACGGTTGTGGATGTACGGCTCCGACGTGGGCCCGGACGGCGTCCGGGCGCTGGCGCAGGCCGAGAACCTGCCCACGGGGCTGCGGAGCCTGTGGAGGTGCGTGTGAGCGTTGAACTTCGGGACCGATTCTTCGCCCTGTCGGCCGGGGACGCCCCCGCCGAGGAGGCCGCCCGCTACCGGGCCGAGGTGGACACGATCGACGCCCGTCCGGCCGCGACGGTGGACGGCCTGGACGTCTCCTGGCATCCGTCGGCGCGGTTCAAGGCGGTGCGGTTCATCGACGCCGAGCTGATCGACGAGGGCGTGCGGGAGCTGTTCGCCCGGCCCAGCGAGGAGGCGCCGTACCTGGCGGCGGTGTTCGTCGATCCGCACGAGCTGTCGTTCCGCACGTTCGAGAACATCGTCCCGCTGGACCGCCTGTTTGAGGCCGTGCCGCTGGAGCTGGCTCCGGCCGGGCTGACGGAACACGCCGAAGGGGTGTTCTCGTTCGCGCTGCGGCTGCCGGAGCAGGCCCGCGACCGGCTGTCCCGGCTGGACGGGCTGAGCCTGTACGTGCCGCCGCTGAACGCCGCGTCCCGGGGCGGCGAACGGTTCATCTTCCACTCGGCGCTGCTGGCCGAGGCGCTGACCGAGGCGGTGGCGCAGGCGCTGCCGCCCGCGGTCGCGAAGGACTTCTCGCACGTGAACCCGGTGTTCCGGTGCAACGGGTTCGAGCCCGGCGACGCCAACTTCCACCTGCACCGGGACACGCCGTACTACGACGCGGCGCGCGGGCACGTCTCCCGCTACACCCTGCTGCTCTACCTGACCGGCGGCACCGGATCGCCGGCGCTCGACCTGGCCGGCGGGGCGGCGCTGAGCGAGATCGACGCCTTCACGTGCGTGCTCTTCGACCAGCGCTACGAGCACGAGGGCGCCCCCTACCACGACGGCCGCAAGGTGTTCCTGCGCACCGAACTGGTCTTCGCCGCCGCGGACGTCACCGAGGAGCCGGAGATCGGCGCGCTGTTCAGCAAGGCGTGCTACCTGACCGGTGAGAGCGTGTTCGCCCCGGAACTGGCCCGGCACGCCGACGCCTACTACAACCGGGTGGCCGCCGCCCACTGGGACGGCCTGGGCGAGGGCCCCGGCCGCGAGACGTTCGTGCACAAGGAGTTCCGCGGCGTGCACTTCGTGGCGAACGGCTACGACTTCTGGTTCGCCGAGAGCGACGGGCTGTCGGCCGCGGAGTGCGCCGCGATCACCCTGCTCGACTACTTCAACTGCAAGCTCGGCGACACCGCCTTCCGCGCGCTGTGCCGGACGGAGGTGATCGAGGCCGAGGACGCCCGCTGGATCCCGGAGTTCCTGCGGGCCAGGCAGAGCCGCCCGACCATGACGCGGGTGGACAAGACCGCCTTCTTCCCCGACGCGGAGCAGCCGCACAGCGCGATCTGCTGCCCGTTCCACACGTGGGGAGGCTACGACCCGACGCGCCACGACGAGATCATCGAGCTGTACGAGGAGGCGCGGTCCTTCGCCGCCGCGCACATCCTGCCCGCGCCGATCCTCATGCTCGGCGCTGACGTGGCCCTCGACCCCGACCGGTTCGTCATCCAGGACAACCTCATCCACGTGCTCGGCAAGGAAGGGCTCGCCCCGGTCAACTTCGCCGCCTGCTGGAACGACGAGTCGGTCGCGGAGGACTACGTGACGGTCGCGGCCAAGGTCGGCGTGACGCGGTTCCTCGTTCCGCCGATCCTCTACGGCGAGAGCGGCGGCTGCCGCCATCTCCGGTTCGACTTCTTCCGCAACTCCTGGATGGTCGACCACCGGCAGGGCACCGTCCCGGTGCCCAGGATCACCGAGCTGAGCTGGGCCGATCCCGAGGAGCGCGGCGGCGGCTGGCGGCGCTCGGTGGACGACGCCCTCATCGACGAGGACCACCCGCTGGCCGCCGGCGAGTGGTGGGACGACGACGAGGACGACGACTGGGACGACGAGGAGGAGGACGAGGACGAGGACTAGCCGCGCCGCTCAGAAGGCCCGCGCGATCTCCGACAGGACGGTGCGGACCTGCTCCTCCGGCAGGTCCATCGTCCGGACCGCGCCCCACTGCAACGCCCCGAGCAGGGCCCAGCTCTTCAGCCTGATCTCGGGGCCGGGGTCGTCGCCCACGAGCTTGGTGTAGATCGTGTCGCGGAACGTCCTGATCTTCTCGCGTTCTGAGCCGGGCTCGGCCGCGGTGTCGTCGGCGGCCAGGTCCTCCATGAACAGCCGGATCACCGACCGGTAGCGGGCCGCGAACTCCACCAGCGCCTCGACGAACGCCGCGCGGCTCGGGTACGGGGCGTCGAGCAGCGCCAGCATGTCGCCCGCCACCGGCGACAGCAGTTCCAGCGCCAGCCGGTCCTTCGGATGGAAGTGGTAGGCGACCGCGGTCTTGGTCAGCCCGACGGCGGCGGCGATGTCGGACAGGGACGTGGCCGCGTATCCGCGCTCGGCGAACAGCTCGCGGGCCGCCGCCAGGATCCGGGTGCGGGTGTCGTCGGATGTGGTCATCGTCTCATTTCCCTGCGGGAGACAGCCTTCCGGATAAGTCCCGTTTTATCGTATGTCCTGGACGACCGTACAGAACGGCCGTCGAACGGAAGCTGGGACGATGACGCGGTTACTGGGACGGTTGGGTGGCTGGTGCGCGCGCCACGGATGGATCGTGCTGGTCACCTGGGTGATCGCCGCCGCCGCGCTGATGGGCGGCAGCCTCGCCTTCCCCAGTCCCACGAACAGCGACGCCAGCATCCCCGGCACCGACGCCCAGCGCGCCCACGACCTGATGAAGACCGGCTTCGGCAGCGGCTACGCCACCGGCGGCACGGTCCAGCTCCTGCTCTACTCCGCCGACGGCCCGCTCATCGAGGACGACCGCAAGCAGGCGGTGGAGCGTGCCATGGACCGCCTGCGCACGATGCCGCACGTCACGAAGGTGGAGACGCCGTTCAGGGCCGGCGGTATCGCCTCCAACCTGCAGATCGGCCTCATCACGATCCGCATGGACGGCAACGACGGCGACAAGATCGCCGAGACCACGCAGACCCTGTCCAAGGCCGCCGACCCGGCGCGGCAGGCCGGGATCGAGGTCGTGCCCGCCGACAGCTCCACCCCGGCCGACAAGGAGATCAAGACCGGGCCGAGCGAGGTCATCGGGATCGTCTGCGCGCTGCTCGTGCTCGTGTTCGCCTTCGGGACACTGGTCGCCGCGATCGTCCCGATCTTCGCGGCGCTGATCAGCGTGGCCTCGGGGCTGGGCGTCATCGGGCTGCTCGGGTGGGTCGTGGACATGCCCAAGCAGGCCGGGATCATGGCCACGATGATCGGGCTCGGCGTGGGCATCGACTACGCGCTGTTCCTGCTGTCCCGCCACCGTCGCCTGCTGGCCGAAGGGGTGCCGGTGGCGGAGTCCGTACGCCGGACCGTGGCCAGTTCGGGCGGGGCCGTCGTGTTCGCGGGCGGCACCGTGATCATCGCGTTGAGCGCGCTGCTGCTGGCCGGGTTCCCGCTGCTGGCCACGCTCGGCTGGGTCACCGGCATCTCGGTCGTGGCCGCCGTGCTGACCTCGGTCACGTTCGTCCCCGCCCTGCTCGGGTTGCTCGGGCACCGCGTCAACTCGCTCAAGGTGCCGCTCCTGCGCGGGTCGGCCGCCGCCGGCTCGCACACCGCGGGGGGCACCGGCTGGGCGGGGCTGGGCGCGTGGGTGGCCCGCCGTCCGTGGCGGGTGCTGATCGGCAGCGCCGTCGTGCTCGGCGCGCTGGCCGCCCCCGCGCTGGCGCTGCAGTTGGGGCCGCTCGACGAGGGGTACGGCGCCCAGGGCTCGGAGCCGCGCCGCGCCTACGAACTCATGGCCACCGGCTTCGGCCCCGGCTTCAACGGGCCGCTGGTCGTCGTCGCCGAACTGCCCGCCGAGGTGCCCGACGCCGACGCCCCGATCGTGGCCAACCTCGTCCGCGAGGTGAAGGCCGTGGACGGCGTCAGGCATGTGGCCGACCCCAAGCTCAACACCGACGGCCGCTCGGTCCTGATCCAGGCCATCCCCGAGTACGCGCCCAGCGACGAGCGGGCCGCCCAGGTGGTCCGGGACGTCAGGGCCATCTCCATGACGGGGGTGCAGGTGCACGTCGGCGGCAAGGTGGCCGGCATGACCGACGCCGGGGACCGGATGAACGAGCGCACCCCGCTGGTCATCGGCGTCGTGGTGCTCCTCAGCGCCCTGCTCCTGCTGCTGGCCTTCCGCGCGCCGGTCGTCGCGATCAAGGCGGCGGTGATGAACCTGGTGTCGCTGGGGGCCGCGTTCGGGGCGCTGGCGATGGTGTTCTCGATCGGGCTCGGGAGCGGGCTGGTGGGCATGGACCCGCCGGTCAACTCCTCCTTCCTGCAGACCGTCTTCTTCTCGGTGCCCATCGAGAGCTACGTGCCGCTGATGTTGTTCGCGGTGCTGTTCGGGCTGTCGATGGACTACGAGGTCTTCCTGCTGACGGCGGTGCGGCAGGCGTACCTGCGGCACGGGGACAACGCCAGGGCGGTGGCCGAGGGGCTGGGCTCCACCGGGCGGGTCATCACGTCCGCCGCGCTGATCATGGTGGCGGTGTTCGTGGCGTTCATCGCCTACCCGGACGCCATGGTGAAGACCTTCGGGGTGGGGCTGGCCGTGGCCATCGCGGTGGACGCCACGATCATCCGCGGGTTCCTGGTGCCGGCCACGATGGTGCTGCTGGGGCGGCTCAACTGGTGGTGCCCGCGGTGGCTGGACCGGATCCTGCCCAACCTGTCGGTGGAGGGACACGAGGAGGACGAGCCCGTCGCGCCGCCCCGGCCCGAGCCGGTCAAGGCCGGGGTCTGAGCTTCAGCCGAGCTGCGCGCAGTCCTGCAGCGAGACCTCCGCCGGCAGGGAGGCCCGGCCGCCGCCGGTGCACCTGACGCGGAGCCCGATCCCGGTGGCCACGCCGAACGCCTCGCCGGCGAAGGAACCGTTGGTCATCGCCCCCGGCGAGGCGTGGCAGTTGCCGACCAGCACCGCCACGCCCGGGTCGCCGCGTACGGTGTCGCAGGTGTAGGTGGCGTGCAGCCGGGCTCCGAGATCGTCCGGTTCGTCGCTCGCGTGCGCGGGGAGCGGGCCGCCGAAGGCCAGCACGGCCGCGGCGGCGGCCCCGATGCGGGCGGACAGGACAGGGCGAAGCATCGTGGGGGCCTCCGTCAGTCGGGGTCGGCGAGGTGGCAGGCGGGGACCCAGCCGATGACGCCGGTGGTCGCGTTGAAACCGTGGTGCCACAGGGTGCTCTCGAAGCGGTCGCACCGGTAGGGCTCGTGCTCCTCCGAGCGGTAGGACTCGAAGCCCTGCCCCGGGTGGCCCAGCCCGTTGCGGTCGGACCCGGCCCGCGGCTCGCTCCAGATGACCACGCCCTGGGCGGCGAAGTCGTAGATGATCCTGGCCCGCGCCTGCGTGGCTCCGGCGGGGAGCGGGCCGCTCAGCGCCACGAGCGTGAGCAGGCCGGCCGTGGTGACCCGTCTGATGCGCACCGTGCCTCCCTCCGTGAGTTCCCTCGCTCACGGTAAGGGATCGGCGACTCAGCGTGCCAGCGGTTTGTCGCCGCGCCGCCAGGACAGGAAGCCGCCGTCGAGCGGGCGGGCGTCGTATCCGTGCTCGCGCAGCAGGCGTACCGCCTCGGGCGAGAGCACGCAGTACGGCCCCCCGCAGTAGGCGACGATCTGGGCCTCCTTCGGTAGCTCGCCCAGCCGCTCCCGCAGTTCCTCCAGCGGCACCGAGACCGCCCCGGGCACGTGGCCGGCGGCGTAGTCGGCCGCCGGGCGCACGTCCACGACCACCGTGCCCGGATCCGCCAGCCGGGCGGCCAGCTCCTGCGCGCTCACTCCTTCGAGGGCGCCCAGCCGGGCGCGTACGGCGTCGCGCAGGTCGGCCAGCCGCCCGTCCGCGAACGCCTGGAACTCGCCGAGGAAACGCGAGACGGACGCGTCGGCCAGCCGGTAGTAGCTGCGCGTGCCGTCGCGCCTGCTGGTCACCAGGTGGGCGGCGCGAAGCTGCTGGAGCTGGGCCGAGGTGTTCTTCAGCGGGACGCCGGCGGCCTGCGCCAGCTCCTCCACCGTGCGCTCGCGCTGGTCGAGCACGTCCAGCAGGCGCAGCCGCACCGGGCTGGCCAGCGCCTTGCCGAGGCGGGCGAGCTGCGCGTAGATCTGCTCCTCGGGGAACATCAGACCATGTACTGGTCGTGGCGCAGGTACACGTCGGTCCATTCCTCGGGGGTGAGCTGCCTGCCGCTCTCGGCGATCGCGGCCAGCTCCTCGAAGTACGCCTCCCGCGGGGCGCCCGGGGTGAACAGGATCAGCATCGTGGCCGGCTCGCCCGACTCGTTCCTGAAGGCGTGCACGCCGCCCTCGGGCACGAACAGGAAGTCGCCCGGCCTGCCTTCGGCCCACTTCTCGCCGTTGAAGAGCCTGATCGTGCCGGACAGGACGTAGAACGACTCGGTCATGGTGCGGTGGAAGTGGGCGCCGGGGCCGCCCGGCTTCGGGCCCATCTCCCAGCGGTACAGCCCGTACGCGCCGTTCGTGGAGCCGCCGGTGGCCAGGTAGTGGACCTGGGTGTTGCCGCCGATCGTGAGGTCGGGGGCCCGGTCGGCCGGGGCGAGCGCGCCGCTGTGCGTGCCCTCTTCGGCGAGGTAGCGCGGTTCGGGGTAGGACATGCCGGCTCCTTGTCTAATATTCCAAAGAAGCTTAGAACAAGGAGGCGGGCGAGGGGAAGAGGGCTCAGAAGGTGATGACCGTACGGGCCACCGAGCCCTGGCGGACGTGCGCGACGGCCTCGTTGACGTCGGCCAGCGGCAGGCGTTCGGAGATCAGGGCGTCGAGATCCAGGCGGCCCCGCTCGTACTGCGTGGCCAGCATCGGCAGGTCGCGGTGCGGGGCCGCGTCGCCGCCCTGGGTGCCCATCAGGCGCCGGGAGGCGAACAGCAGGCCCGTGTCCAGCTCCATGGGATGGCCCGCCGGAGGGCTGCCGACCATGACCGTGGTGCCGCCGGGCTGGGTCGAGGCGAACGCCTGGGCGAGCACGCCGGGCGCGCCGGTGGCGTCGAAGGCGTAGTCCACGCCGCCCCTGACCAGGTCGCCGACCTGGCGGGGCAGGTCTTCGGCCGGCAGCGTGTGGGTCGCGCCGAGGAGTCCGGCCTGCTTGAGCTTCCGCTCCGCCACGTCGGCGGCGATGATCGTGCTCGCGCCCGCCAGGACCGCACCCTGGATCACGTTGAGCCCCACGCCGCCGCAGCCCACGACGAGCACCGTCGCGCCCGGCCGGACCCGGGCGACGTTGAGCACCGCGCCCACGCCCGTCACGACGCCGCAGGCCAGCAGGGACATGGCGGCGAAGGGCAGGGACTCGGCGATCTTCACGCACATCAGCTCGGGGACCACGGCGTACTCGGCGAAGGAGCCGATGCCGATGAAGCGGCGCACGTTCGCGCCGTCCAGGGTGACGCGGGGGCGGCCGCCCATGATCGTGGGCAGGCGGGCGGGGCCCGCGCAGAGGTGGAAGCGGCCCGCGCCGCACGGGCGGCAGCGCCCGCAGGGGCCGTTCATGGCGATGATGACGTGGTCCCCGGGTTCGAGCCCCGTGACGCCGTCGCCCGCCGACTCCACCACCCCGGCGCTCTCGTGGCCCAGGATGAACGGCGGCCCGCTCACCACGGGGCTCTTGCCGTCGATGGCCTTGAGGTCGGAGCCGCACACCCCCGACGCCTTGATCCGCACCCGGACCTCGCCGGGGCCCGGGTCCGCGATCTCGACCTCGCGGATCTCCATGGGGGCGTGGAACGCGGTGAGCACGGCGGCGCGCATCAGCATGCGCCTCACGCTAGCCAAGCCACCTGGCACAAACAAGCGGTTGTTCGGCAAATCCGATCACGGCCGTTGACGTCCCTGTTCCGGAAACTTACGCTCGCGCTAACCAAGCGAGCGCTAGGCCAAGCGCATGGGGAGGCCGTCATGATGCGGACGAGGTCGGCGGCGTTCGTGGTCGCGGTGCTGGCCGCCACCGGCTGCGCGGCACAACAGCAGGCCGGTACGGGCCAGGGCGGCGCGGCCGGCGTCACCGACACGACGATCAAGGTCGGCGGCGTGCTGACCAAGACCAGCGCCAGCGGGTACTCCACCAAGGACGCCGAGATCGGGGCCAGAGCCAGGTTCGAGCGGGCCAACGCCGAGGGCGGGGTGCACGGCAGGAAGATCGAGTTCCTCGGCGCGGAGGACGACGGCCAGGACGCCGCCAAGGGCGACGCCGCCGCCAAGAAACTCGTGCAGAAGGACCAGGCGTTCGCCCTCGTCCCCGTGCACGCGCCCAACTTCGGCGGGGCCGCGTTCCTGGAACAGCAGGGCGTGCCGTGGTTCGGCTGGGCGACCGGGCCGCAGTGGTGCGGCACCACGACGGGCTTCGGCTACAACGGCTGCCTCGCCCCCGAACCGGGCGCCGGATCGCAGACGTGGTGGGGCAGGCAGATGGCCGACCTGCTCGGCGGCGCCGAAGGCCGGAGCGTCTACGTCCAGACCTCCGACTCCAGCGGCAGCAAGTACGGCGGCACGACCATCTCGCAGTCCTTCACCGCCGCCGGGTTCGACCTGGCCGGCGTCAACTCCGGCCTGCCCGCCGCCGCTCCACCGCCCGACTGGCTGCCGTACGTGCACAAGATCATGACCTCCGACGACGGAGGCCCGCCCGACGTGGTCGTCTCGGTGATCGCCGGGACGAAGTTCAACGTCGGCCTGTACGCGGCGCTCAAACGAGCCGGCTACCGGGGCGTCCTCACGGACGCCACCAGCTACGACGCCGCCATCCTGAAGGACCGGGCCAGCGCCCAGGCCCTGGAGGGCGTGATCGCGGCCCCCATGTTCGAGCCGTTCGAGTCCAGCGCTCCCGAGATCGCCACGCTCCGGCAGGACGTCGAGAAGGCCGCCCCCGGAACCCCGCTCACCCAGCACCTGGCCATCGGCTACTGGGCCGCCGACATCTTCCTCGACCTGCTGGACAAGACCGGCAAGGAGCTGACCAGGCAGCGCTTCCTGGCCACGGCCAACGGCTCGTACCTGTACGAGAACCCCGGCTTCGGCCGGATCGAGTACCCCAAGGACCACAGCGAGCCCAACGGCTGTGGCGCGCTGGTCAAGCTGGAGGGCGGCGCCTTCCAGGTGGCCAGGAACATGAAGTGCTTCGACAACGTGCCGCTCAAATGATCCTGGACTACGTGCTCAGCGGCCTGGTCACCGGGGCCGTTTTCGCGATCATGGGCTCGGGCCTGACGCTCTCGTACGCGGCCACGGGCGTGTTCAACTTCGCCCACGGCGCCGTCGGGTTCCTCACGGCCCTGCTGTTCCACCAGCTCGGCCAGGCCGGGCTGCCCCCGTGGGCGGCGGCCCCCGTGGCGGTGCTGCTGTTCGCCCCCGCGCTCGGCTACGTCCTGCACCGGGCCATGTTCCGCGGGCTGGCCCAGGCCGGGGAGACCGCCCAGATCGTGGCCACCATCGGGCTCACGATCGCGCTGCCCGCGCTCGGCCTGCTCGTCGTGGACGTGGCCGGGCTGCCCCCGGCGGACGCCACCTCGCTGCCGCGCGGTGTCGGGCCGCACCCGGCGTACGCGTTCGACGTGCTCGGCGTGCGGCTGGACAGCGACCAGCTCATCACGTTCGGGGTCTCGGCGGTGGCGGCGGCCGGGTTGTGGGCGTTCATCCGGCACACCCCGTACGGGCTGCGCATGCGCGCCTCCGTGGACCGCCGCCGGCTGGCCACGCTCAGGGGCGTGGACGCCGACGCGACCTCGGCGCTGGCCTGGATGCTCGCCTCGGGCCTGGCGGGCCTGGCCGGGGTGCTGGCCGTGCCGGTGCTGGGCCTGGACGCGACCGCGTACACGGTGCTGCTGTTCGCCTCGGCGACGGCCGCGGTGTTCGGGCGGCTGCGCTCGATCCCCTGGACGTTCGCGGCGGGGCTCGCGCTCGGCGTCGTGCAGAACCTGGTCGCCGGCTACACCGACTTCCTCGAAGAGGTGACCGGGCTGCGCACGGCGGTGCCGGTGATCCTGCTGTTCGCCGGGCTCGTCCTGCTGAACCGGTCGCGTGAGCGGGTGGCCGGGAGCGCGGCCGAGGACGTACCGCCGCCCGACCACCTGGCCGCGCTCCCACCGTGGCGGCGCAGGCTGCCGTGGGCCGCCGGGGTGGCGGCGCTGGCGGTGTTCGCGTTCACCGGGCCCGAGTACTACGTGGGCGTCGCGGCCCAGGGCCTCGTGCTGGCGCTGATCTTCTGCTCGTTCGTGGTCGTGACCGGCATCGGCGGCATGGTGAACCTGGCCCAGGCCGCCTTCGCCGCCATGGCGGCCCTGACCTGCGGATGGGCGTTCGCCTCCGGGCTGCCGTTCTTCGGGGCGATCCTGCTGGGCGTGCTCGCCGCCGCGGCCGTCGGGATGCTGGTGGCGCTGCCCGCGCTGCGGCTGGGCGGGCGGGTGCTGACGCTGGCCACGCTCGCCCTGGCGCTGCTGGCCGACCAGGTGCTGTTCCAGGTGGACGCCTTCAGCAACGGGACGATCGGGTGGTCGCTGCCCGCGCTCGGGTTCGGCTTCGCCGACACCTCCGACCCCCGCGTGCGGGTGGCCGTGCTGCTCCTGCTGATCGGGGCGGTGGCGCTGCTCGTCAGGAACCTGGAGCGGTCGGCGTCCGGGCGGGCGATCCTGGCCGTGCGATCGGCCCCGGCGGCGGCCACGACGTCCGGGCTGTCGGCGCCGCGCACGAAGATCGTGCTGTTCGTGCTGGCGTCGGCCATCGCCGGGCTCGGCGGGGTGCTGTTCGCGATCTCCAAGGGCTCGATCACCGCCACCGACCTGCCGGCGTTCACCGGGTTCGTGTGGCTGGCCGTGGTCGTGCTCCAGGGGGTGCGGCGCGTCGGCGGGGCCGTGCTGGGCGGGCTCGTCGCGGTGGCCGTGCCCGAACTGCTCGCCACCTGGGACGTCTCCGCGCACGTGGGCGCCATCCTGTTCGGGCTCGGCGGCATGATCCTGGCCAGGCATCCCGACGGGGTGCTCACCCAGCTCGCCGGGCTGCGCCACCGCCGGGCCGGACCGCCCGCCGAGCAGCCGCCGGCCGTGCCGGCCGGGCCCGCGCTGTTCGCCCTGGAAGGCGTCGTCGCCGGGTACGAGGACCTGACCGTGCTCCGGGGCGTGAGCCTGACCGTCAACGCCGGCGAGGTCGTCGCGCTGCTCGGCGCGAACGGCGCGGGCAAGTCCACCACGTGCGCGGCGGCGGCCGGGGACCTGCCGGTGACCGGCGGCCGGATCCTGCTCGACGGCGAGGACGTCACCGCCTGGCCCGCCCACCGCAGGGCCCGCGCCGGCATCCTGCTCGCCCCCGAGGGCCGGGGCGTCTTCCCCGGCCTGACCGTGGAGGAGAACCTGCGCACCTGGCTGCCCGACCCCGCCCCGGTCTACGAGCGCCTGCCCCGCCTGGCCGAGCGCCGTACCGTGCTCGCGGGCGCGCTGTCCGGCGGCGAGCAGCAACTCCTCACGCTCGCCCCCGCTCTCGTCCGCCCGCCGCGCGTGCTGATCGCAGACGAGCCGTCGCTCGGGCTGGCCCCCATGGTGGTGCGGCAGATCTTCGACGTCTTCGCCGAACTGCGCGAGCGCGGCGTCGCGCTGCTGCTGGTCGAGGAGAAGGCCACCGAGGCGCTGGCGATCGCCGACCGGGTGGCCTTCATGCGACTCGGGACGGTCACCTGGGCCGGGCCGCGCGCCGAGGTCGACAGCGAGCGGCTGACCGCCGCCTACCTGGGGGTGCGCTGAGCATGCTGGACGTGGCGGGCGTGTCCGTGGCCTTCGGCGGCGTCCGGGCGCTGGACAAGGTGTCGTTCGAGGTCGCCGAGGGCGTCGTCTGCGGGGTGATCGGCCCGAACGGGGCCGGCAAGACCACCCTGTTCGACGTGCTGTCAGGGCTGCGCCGACCGGCCGAGGGACGGGTGCGCGTGGCCGGCCGGGACATGACGAGGCTGCCCGCGCTCAGGCGGGCCAGGGCGGGGCTGCGCCGCACGTTCCAGCGCACCCAGGTCTTCGGCCGGCTCACCGTGGCCGGCAACGTGCTGGCCGCGCTCGACTGGCACGGCGGCGGAGGCGGGCTCGCCGCCGACCTGGTCGGCTGGCCGGCCCGGCGGCGGCTGGAACGCGAGCGGCACGAGCGCGTCGCCGAGGTGCTGGAGCTGTGCGGGCTCACCGCGCTGCGCGACGCCTACGCCGCCGCGCTCCCCGTCGGACAGCGCCGCCTCGTCGAGCTGGCCAGGGCCCTGGCCGACCGGCCCCGCCTGCTGCTGCTCGACGAGCCCACCTCGGGGCTGGACGCCGGGCAGAGCGCGCGGCTGGGCGAGGTCGTCCGGGCCCTGGACACGACCGTGTTGCTGGTCGAGCACGACATGGGGTTCGTCATGGACACCTGCGACCGGATCGTGGTGCTGGACCTCGGCAAGGTGATCGCCACCGGCACGCCCGGCGAGATCCGGCAGGACCCGGTCGTCAGGGCCGCCTACCTCGGCTGAGCGTGCCGCTCGGTGAACGACAGGATGCGCCGCCAGGCGTCCTGGCAGGCCGCGGCCCACTCGGCGTAACTCCGGTCGAAGAACGAGTGCGGCGCGCCCTCGTAGACGTGCGACTCGTGCTCGGTGCCCACCCGGTCGAGGGCGGCCTCGTACGCGGCGAACTGCTCGGGCGTCGAGACGGTGTCCGCGCCCGCCCGCAGCAGGAGCAGCGGCGCGCCCGGCCCGGTGGACGGCTCCTCGACGGCCCGCAGCGCCCCGTAGAAGCCGATGCCGCCGGCCAGGCCGTTGCCCTCGGCCGCCTGCCGCCACGAATGGGCCCCGCCCATGCAGAAGCCCACCGTGAACACCGGCCCGTCCAGCTCCTTCGTGGCGGCCAGGACGTCCTGCCGGACGCCGTCGGTGGTGATCTGGCGGACGTGCGTCATGAAGTCGAAGTCGTCGCCCCGGTCGCCCAGACCGGCGGTGCGGCCGAAGTAGTCGATCGCGATCGTGCGGAACCCGGCCTCGGCGAACCGGACCGCCAGGTCCCGGTAGTAGGGGTGCAGGCCGCGCACGTCGGGCAGGATCACCATGCCGCGCCCGTTCGGCTCGGCCGGCTCGGCCCGGTAGGCGAGAAGGCGGTTGCCGTCGGCGGCGGTCAGCTCGATCTGCTCGTGAGAGGCCACCTCGCCCTGGACGGGCGGTGCGGGCGGCCTGCTGTCGGTGGAATGGCACATGTGATCAGCATGCCCGGGGCGGCCCCCGGTACGCGAAGTATCACGATCGCCGCTTTCGCGACCGGCCGCCTGGGGAGCCTGGACCGGCGGGCCCGGGGCAGACGATCGATCGCCGGACGATGGTTGTGCGCGGACGCGCGGGCCCCGACCATCGAGAGACAACCGCACCATCCTCGTGAAAGGGCAGGAATATGGCATCTCACCCCAACCTCGACCCGGAGCTGCGTGCCGGGATCGAGCAGTTCCCCGGCCCGGTCGGCGACATGTCCGCCCTGTTCGCGGACCTCGCCGGGCAGCGGGAGCAGATGAACGCGTTTCTCGCCGCCGCGCCCGATCCGGACACGCGGCTCCGGATCGGCGACCGCGTGGTCCCGGGGCCCGAGGGGGCGCCCGACCTGCGCCTGCGCGTCTACCAGCCGGAGCATCCGGGGCAGGACCGGCCGGTGCTCTACTGGATCCACGGCGGCGGCATGATCATGGGCGCGCCGAAGATCGACGACGCGGCGATGATCGACTATGTGGAGCGGCTCGGCCTGGTCGTGGTGTCCGTGGACTACCGGCTCGCGCCCGAGCACCCGCATCCCGCCCCCGTCGAGGACTGCTACGCCGGCCTGGCCTGGACCGTCAAGAACGCCGCCGAACTGGGCGTGGACCCGGGCCGGGTGGTCGTGGGCGGGGCCAGCGCGGGCGGCGGGCTGGCCGCCGCGACCGTGCTGCTGGCCAGGGACCGGGGCGGGCCCGAGGTGGCCTTCCAGCTCCTCGTCTGCCCGATGCTCGACGACCGCAACGTCACGCCGTCCAGCCACCAGTTCGCCGAGGCCGTGGTGTGGGACCGGACGGCCAACCTCTTCGGCTGGAACGCGCTGCTCGGCGGCCGGGCGGGAGCCGACGACATCTCGCCGTACGCGGCTCCGGCCCGCGCCACCGACCTGTCAGGGCTGCCGCCGGCGTTCGTGGACGTGGGGGAGCTGGAGGTGTTCAGGGACGAGTGCGCCGACTACGCGGTGCGGCTGGCGCAGGCGGGTGTCTCGACCGAGTTCCACCTGTACCCGGGGGCCTTCCACGGGTTCGACATGATGGTGCCCGGCGCGGCGCTGAGCGTCCGGGCGCGGCGGGCCCGCGAGGCGGCCCTCAGACGCGCCCTCGGGCTCTAGCCGCTACGACGGGCCGCGTCGGCGTCCGTGGCCGGTCTGGCCACGGGCGAACGCGTGCGGCGTTCGGATGGTCCCGCCACGGACGGGCGGGCGCGTCCGGGTCGGTCCGGTCGCGGGCGGGCGCGTTCGGGCTGGTCCGGTCGCGGGCGTGGGCGGTGTCCGTGGCCGGTCTGGTCACCCAACCAAGCGTGCGCTAGGTTTGGTGATGTGGATCTCGACTTCTCGCCCGCCGAGCGGGCCTTTCGCGCCGAGGTTCGCGACTGGCTGGGCGGGCACGCGCCCCCGCCGCTCCCGTCCATGGACACCCCCGAGGGCTTCGCCGCGCACCGCGCCTGGGAGGCCGACCTCGCCGCCGCCCGGCTGTCCGTCGTCTCCTGGCCACGGGAGTACGGCGGGCGCGCCGCCTCCCTCATCGACTGGCTGATCTTCGAGGAGGAGTACTGGGCCGCCGGCTGCCCCGCCCGCCTCACCCAGAACGGCATCTTCCTGCTGGGCCCCTCCCTCATGCGGTACGGCACCCCCGAGCAGCGCGCCCACTGGCTGCCCAGGATGGCCACCGGCGCGGACGTGTGGGCGCAGGCGTGGTCGGAGCCCGAGGCGGGCAGCGACCTGGCCGCCCTGACCTCCCGCGCCGAACCCTGCCCCGGCGGCTGGCTGCTGCACGGGCACAAGACGTGGAGCTCGCGGGCCGCCTTCGCCACCCACGGCTTCGGCCTCTTCCGCACCTCGGGGGCCAGGCACAAGGGGCTGACGTACTTCATGTTCCCCATGACCGACGTCGCCGTACGGCCGATCGCGCAGCTCGACGGGCTGCCCGGCTTCGCCGAACTGCGCTTCGACGGCGTGTTCACCCCCGAGCCGATGGTGCTCGGGCAGGTCGGCGAGGGCTGGCGGATCGCGATGGCCACCACCTCGTCCGAACGCGGCCTGACCCTGCGCAGCCCCGGCCGGTTCCTGGCCACCGCGCACCGGCTCGTCGCGCTGGCCGCCGACGCCGATCCGGTGCTCGCCGACCGGGCCGTCCGGTGCCTGGTGGAGGCGGAGGCGTACCGGCTGCACACGTTCGGGACGGCCCGGCGGCTCATGGCGGGGGAGGAACTCGGGCCGGCCGCCAGCATGGGGAAGATCTTCTGGTCGGAGCTGGACCTGCGCATGCACGCACTGGCCCTGGACCTGCTGGGCGACCGGGCCGAGGACTGGCTGGACGGCTTCCTGTTCTCGCTGGCCGGGCCCATCTACGCGGGGACGAACGAGATCCAGCGCAACATCGTCGCCGAACGGGTGCTGGGGCTGCCGCGATGAACTTCGGCCTCAGCGACGACCAGCGCGCCCTGGCCGAGACCGTCCGGGACGTGCTGCACGCGCACTGCCCGCCCGCCGCGCTGCGGACCGAGCGCCGTCCGGGCTGGAAACGGCTCGCCGAGCTGGGCTTCTTCGGGCTGCTGCAGCCCGCCGAGGCCGGCGGGCTGGGGCTCGACCTGGTGGACGTGCTGCCCGCGCTGGAGGAGACCGGGCGCGCCTGCCTGCCGGGGCCGGTCGTGGAGACCGCCGTGCTCGCGCCGTTCCTGCTCGCCGGGACGCCCGAGCTGGCCTCCGGGGCGGTGAGCGTCGGGGTGCTGCCGCCGGGGCAGGCGTACCTGGCCGACGCCGACCTGGCCGACCTGCTCGTGGTGGTGCGCGACGGCCAGGCCCGGCTGGCGCCGCGCGCGCGGGCGCTCCTCACGCCCCGGCGCGGCGTGGACCCGTGCCGGCCGCTGTTCGAGGTGCGCCTGTCCGGGGCGGAGGCCCTGTCAGGACCCGTCGGCCCGGCGCTGGAGCGCGCCACGGTGGCGACCGCCGCGCAGCTCATCGGGGTCGCCAGGGAACTGCTGTCGGTGACCGTCGGCTACGCGCGGGCCCGCACGCAGTTCGGCGCGCCGATCGGGTCCTTCCAGGCGGTCAAGCACCACCTCGCCGACGTGGCCGTGGCCGTGGAGTTCGCGGCCCCGCTGGTGTACCGGGCGGCGCTGACGGCCGGCTCCGACGACGCGGAGCGGGACACGAGCGCCGCCAAGGCCGCCGCCGGCGACGCCGCCACGCTGGCCGCCAGGGTCGCGCTCCAGGTGCACGGCGCGATCGGCTACACCGAGGAACTGGACCTGCGCTTCTGGCTCGCCCGCGCCTGGTCCTTGTCGGCCGCCTACGGCACCACGGCCGCCCACCGCGAACGGCTGCGCGCCGCGATCGTACGGAGGAGCCCGTGAAGTTCGGCGTCCCGCTCGGCCTGCTGCACCCCGACGCCTGGAAGGACGTGGCGGTGGCGGCCGACGAGCTGGGGTTCGAGTCGGTGTGGCTGCCCGAGCACCTCGTCTTCGCCACCGACCTGTCCACGGCCGTCTACCCGGGCACGTCCGACCCGGGGATCAAGCCGGGGACGCCGCTGTTCGACGCGCCCGCGTACCTGTGCTGGCTGGCCGCGCTCACCAGCCGGGTACGGCTCGGCACGGCGGTCCAGCTCCTCGCCCTGCGGCATCCGTTCGTGTCGGCCCGCGCGTTCGCCACGCTGGACGTGGTCTCGTCCGGGAGGGCCGTCTGCGGCGTCGGGGCGGGCTGGTACCGGGGGGAGTGGGAGGCGGCCGGGGTGCCGTTCGCCACCAGGGGAGCGCGGCTGGACGAGGCGATCGAGGTGGTCAGGCGGCTCTGGAGCGAGCCCGTGGTCGCCCATTCCGGACGCTTCTACACCTTTCCCGAGGTCGCCTTCGAGCCCAAGCCGGTGCAGCGGCGGCTGCCGGTGCTCGCGGGCGGCGAGTCGGCCGCCGCCCTGCGCCGGGCGGCGACGCTGTGCGACGGCTGGATCAGCATGCCGCACACGATCGAGTCGATCCGGCCACGGCTCGCGGAGCTCGCGCGGATCAGGGCCGGGGTGCCGGTCACGGCGCACGCGTACGCGCTGGGCTCGCCCGGCGAGGTGGCGGACTGGGCGGCGCTCGGCGTGGAGCGGCTGATCGTCCGCCCCTGGACGCGCGGCCGCGACGCGGTCTCCCGCCTCGCCGCCTTCGCCACCGACTACGACCTCCAGCCCTGACCCGCGCCGGACGGCCGGTCGCGGCCGGGCGTGGGGGGTGGTCAGGCGCGGTGGCGGCCTCCGGTGACCAGGTGGTGCGTGTCGTCCGTGTGCGGTCTGCGGTGGCGGCGGCCTCTCGGCGGCAGGACCGGCGAGAACGCGGAGTGCTCGTCGGCGAGCACCCGCCTGCGCCGCCCCCGGTAGTCGGCGACGGCGGGGGAGGCGAGGACGTCGCCGCGCCGGCCGCGCGGCGGCATGAAGGCGTCGAACGTGCTGCTCGCCCCCGGGATGACGATGCGCTCGAACGGCCCGGTGTCCACCACGCGCCGCAGCGGACCCGTGTCGAGGACGACCTCCAGCGGGCCCGTCTCGTCGTCGATCGTGATGCGTTCGAGCGGCGCGGTCTGGTCGGTGAACGCGAAGCGGCTCGGATCGAAGTCGGGCTCGAAGGGCTCGCTGTCGAAGGCGGGCGTGAACGGGGTCGCGCCGGTGGCGTGCCGGCGGCGGTGACCGGTGGAGTGGCGGCCCCTGCCGTGCGGGGCGTCGGTGGTGAGGTCGAACGGCCTGGTCTCCAGCGGCAGCTTCCGGTGCCGGGCCCCGCCGGAGCCGGCCGCGCGCCGGGTCGCGGCGTGCCGGTCCTGGCCGGTGGTGGAGAGGGCGCGCAGCGCGGCCGACGTGGCGAGCCGCTCGGCGCTCTCCTGGAGCTCCACCACGTCGGGCAACTTGGTCGTGTCCAGCGGGCGGCGGCGCTCCCCAGCGGCCGGGACGCCGCCGAAGGCCGGAAAGACGGCCGGACCGACGACCGGGGCGACATCGGGGACGACGACCGGGCTCACGGCCGGCTTCATGACTGGGCTTGCGGCCGGACTCATGACCGGGCTCACGGCCGGGCTGACGGCCGGGCTGACGACCGGGGCGGCACCACGGCGGCGACGGCGGCGGCCCTTGGCGCGGGACGGGCGCACCGGCTTCCCGGCGACGGCGGCGACGGCGACCGGGCTCAGACGGAGCCGGCGGGTCTTGGCCACGGCCAGCAGCGCGAGCGCGGCGACCAGCGCCGAGCCGATCAGCGTCGGCGACTCGATGACGGGCAGCGGCCCGGTGACCGAGGTGTCGGTGTGGGAGGGGAGCGGCTCGGCGGTGGCGGTCTCGGTGTCCGCCGTCGCGGGCTTGGCGTGCTTGCCCTTCTTGACCGCGCCCGGCGAGGGGGCGGCGGAGCTCTGCGGGCTCTGCCGGGTGACGCCCGGCTGCTTGGTGGACGCACCCGTGGACGCCCCCGTGGACGGCGCTGCGGACGGCGCTGTGAACGCCGCCGTGCCCGGCTTCGCCTCGGCCGAGCCGGAGGTCTCGATCCGCTGCCCGTCCTGGGTGCGGCCCTGGGCCTCTTCCGGGGTCTGGCCGTCGGTCAGCCCCTTGCCCTGGGTCTGCTTCCCGGTGGGGTCCTGGGACTGGATCCGGCCCGTGGCGAGGGGCGTCCGGCCGGACAACTCCACCTCCCCCTGGGGGATCATCGAGCTGAGCGACTCCCCGGGGAGCTGGAGCGTGCCAACATCGCCCTCGATCTGCTCCTTGGCCTGTTCCTTCGCCTTCTTCTTGGCCTCCGCGCGGTCCAGTCGCGCCTTGACGCGCTCGGGGTAGCCGTACCCGACCACCTTGCTCGTGTCACGTTCCTTGCGCTTGGCGACGCCTCCGTCGATGTTGCCCTCGATCGTGTGGATCCTGCCGCCCTCGACCCTCGTCACGATGCCGACATGGTCGATGTTGTCGATCCGGTGGGAGCCGCTCCAGTCGTAGAAGACGAGCGCGCCCACCTTGGGCGTCTTCCCCCACGCGCCCTGCTCCTTGAACCACTTCGCGTGCTCCACCGTCCAGGCGAACTGCCCGATCCACTCCTCGTAGCCGAGCTTGTGCGCGGCCCATGAGAGGTACATGTCGCACCACGGCGCGGCGCTGTAGTCGGCGTCGAACTCGACGTTCTTGCCGTACCAGTTGCCGAACTTGGTGTACGACCCGGACCTCTCCGAGTAGCCGAGTTGGCTCTCGAGCAGTTCGATGTACTTCTGGATCTCTGGCGTCATGGAAGTGTGGGGGAGCCTTCCGGGGAAGTCCGGATTTATCCATGCAGCACCGGGTAAGGCGGGATACCAGGGACTGGTGTGACAAAACCGGAGACCTGTCGTCTTCCGTGATGAGTGAGGTTACCAAGTCGTAACCCCAGGTCGGACACGCCCCCGGGGGCGACGACGCCGCTCCCCGGTTGGAAACCGCAGGTCAGTGATGTTGCCAGAAATGTCCGAGCCTAGGTGGTTTAACCCTAAAAGATCTACCTTGGGGTAAGATCTCAGTACCCTCCGCCCGTGAACGGCCCCAGTCTCAGTACCCCGCGCCCGTCAGCAGCCCTCCGTCCACGGTGAACTCGCTGCCCGTGCAGTAGCTGGCCCGGTCCGAGGCCAGGAAGGCCACCACGTGCGAGACCTCCACGGGTTTGGCGAAGCGCTTGATCACCATGGACTTCACGAACGCGTCGGCGTCGACCTCCTTCACGATGTCCGGGTCGGTGACCATGGAGGTGTTGATCGCTCCGGGGTGCACCGAGTTCACCCGGATCCGGAACCTGGCCAGCTCCCGCGCCGCCGACTTCGTGACACCCCGCACCCCGAACTTCGAGGCCGCGTACGCCGACATCCCCTCGGCGCCGATGTAGCCCTCGATGGAGGAGATGTTCACGATCGAGCCGCGCCCGGCCTGCTTCATGGGGCCGATGACCGACTTGACGCCCAGCCAGGTGCCCTTGAGGTTCACGCCGATCACGTGATCGAACTCGTCGGGCGACATTTCCGCGATGCGGCGAAATTTCAGGATCCCGGCGTTGTTGACGAGGACGTCGAGCTTGCCGTACGTCTCGACGGCCGTCCCCACGGCCCGCGCCCACTCCTCGGGGCTCGTCACGTCGTGCCGCACGTACGCGGCCCCGGTCTCCTCAGCCAGCGCCTTGCCCTCCTCGTCCAGGACGTCCCCGAACACCACCTGGGCGCCCTCCTCCAGGAACAGCCGCACGTGCGCCGCCCCCATGCCCCGCGCGCCGCCGGTGATCAGCGCCACCTTGCCGTCAAGCAACCCCATGACGTCCTCCTGCCGCGACGGCCACGGCGGCCGCCTCCATGGTGCGGTAGACGGGGATGCCCGCCGCCGCCGCGATCCGCGCCACCTCGTCCTCGACGCCCTCGGGGGCGCACTCGCCGTTCCTGGTGACGAGGCTGATCCGGACGCCCGGGTGCGCGGCCTGGGCCCCGGCCAGCGCGCGTGTGCAGGCGTAGAGAGGCTCGGGCGCGGACCCGTACGTGAAGAACGACTGCACGTTCACGTGCGCCACCACGTCCCGGTACGGCCCCGCCAGCGCGTCGATCACCTCGGCCACCAGCGCGGCCCGGCCCAGCGGCCCCACGGGCACCTCGAGCGGGTTGCCCGTGGCCACGACCCCGAGCCCGCGCAGCGCGTCCAGCCGTTCGGCGGGCAGCGGATCGAGCCGCACCCCCGCCCGGTCGAACGCGTCCGCCGCCAGCACGCCCGCGCCCCCGCTCGGGCCCACCACCAGCACCTGATCCCCGGACGTGAGCCGCGCCCCGTGCGCCTGGAAGTAGGCCAGCACCCCGATCAGGTCGTCCTGCCCGGTCACCAGCGCCGCGCCGCTCTGCTCGGCCACCGCCTCCCAGACGCGCCGGTCGCTCACCAGGCCGCCCGTGTGCGAGGACGCCGCCCGCCGCCCCTGCCCGCTGCGCCCGCCGACCAGCAGCACCACGGGCTTGCCCGCGTCCCGCAGGACGGCGTGCAGGGCGGCGGGCAGGTCGCGCCCGTCGCGCGGGTCCTCCAGGTACAGCCCGACCGCCCGGGTGGCCTCGTCGCGGGCCAGCCAGCGCAGCAGTTCGGCGGGGGTGACGTCGGCCGCGTTCCCGAGGGTGACCACCCTGCTGAACGCCAGCCCCCGCCGCTCCCCGACCTTGATCACCTCGCCCGCCAGGCCGCCGCTCTGCGAGATCAGCGCGATCGTCCCGGGCGGGCCCAGCCCGCCGCCGACGAACGTCTGACGCCCCTGCGGGCAGTACACGCCCATGCAGTTGGGCCCGAGCAGCCGCGTCCCGGCCGCGCGCGCCGCGGCGACCAGTTCCTCCTCCAGGTCCGGCCGTCCCGCCTCGCCGAACCCGCCGCTCATCACCTGGACGAACGGCACCCCGCCGGCCTCCCGCAGCACCTCGGCGCAGCGCTCGGCGGGCACCGCGACCAGCGCGTAGTCGACGTCCACGCCCGGGTGCGCGAGCGAGGGCACGGCGGGCACCCCGGCCACCTCCGCCGCCGTGGGATGCACGGCCACCAGCGGCACGCCCGCGTCGCGGTAGAAGCCGAGGAACATGTTCCCGAAGTTGGGCCGGGACGTGGACGCCCCGACGACCGCCACGGCCCTGGGCTCGAACAGCGGCAGGAAACCGGTCTCGCGGGACGGCCCGGCTGCGGGGGCGGGCGCGGAACCGGCGGGCAGGTGCCGCGCGTCCACCGCGATCACACCGGACGGTCCGGCGATGACCGGGTTCAGCTCGAACTCGCCCAGCTCCAGCCGCTCCCACAACCCGCCGGGCCCGCCCACCGCCATCAGCAACTTGACCACCGCGTCCACGTCCACCGGGGGGCCGCCGCGCCAGCCGTCCAGCAGCGCGGCCCCGCGCAGGGACGCCAGCATGCGCCGCGCGTCCGGCTCCGCGACCGGGCAGAGCCGCAGCGCCGTGTCGCGCAGCGCCTCCGTCCACACCCCGCCCAGCCCGGTGAGCAGCACCGGCCCGAACGCCGGGTCCCGTACCAGCCCCACGATCAGCTCGACCCCCGGCGCGGCCTGCTCCTCGACCAGGAACCCGGCGGGCTCCAGCCGCTCCCGCATCCCGGCCGCCACCGGGCCCAGCTCCTCGTACGCCAGCCCGAGCGCCACCGCCCCGGCCTCCGACTTGTGCGTCAGCCCCGGCCCGAACGCCTTCAGCACCAGCGGCCCGGCCAGCTCCCGCGCGGCCAGGAAGTCGTCGCCGCGCACCACGACCCCGCGCGGCACCGGCACCCCGGCCTCCGCGAGCAGCGCCTTGACCTCGTGCTCGTACGGGTGCTCGGTCATCACAGCAGCTCGCGGATCTTCCCGCGCAGCAGCTTGCCCGGCCCGCCGGAGGCGTCCTGGGAGTGCGGCAGCGCGCCGGTCACCACGATGTGGTCGGGACGCTGGTGCGCGGGCAGGCGGTCGGCCAGGGCCGGACCGAGCTTGACCGGGTCCAGCGTGTGCCCGGCGCGCGGCACCACGGCCAGCAGCACCCGCTGCTCCGCCGCCCCCTCGGGCACCCCGATCGCGCCCGCCTCGGCCACGCCGTCCAGCGCCGAGGCCGCCTCCTCGATCACGGACGGCTGGGTCCAGATCCCGCCCTTGAGTATCGAGTCCTCGCGCCGTCCCAGCACCCTGAGGACGCCGTCGGCGGAGAGCGTCCCGAGGTCGCCGCCCACGTACCACTCGCCGCGCAGCACCTCGGCGGTCTTCTCCGGCAACCCGTCGTAGCCGGTCATCCGGTGCGGCCCGGCCAGGTTGATCTCGCCGACCGCGCCGATCACCGGGCGGCCCCGCGGGTCGGTGACGCGTACCGCGTTGCCCGTACGGGCCCGCCCCGAGGAGCCGAGCGGGACGGAACCGTCGTCCACCCGTCCCATGCACGTGTACGGGGCCTCGGTCTGCCCGTAGTAGGAGAACACGCCCGCCTGCGGCAGCCTGGCCTTGATCCGGTCCAGCATGGTCGCGGTCAGCGGCTCCCCGCCCAGGATGACCACCTGGACGGACGACAGGTCCACCCCTTCGTGCTCCGGCGCGGCCAGCAGCGCCGCGTAGAACGAGGGGATCTGCGAGACGTGCGTGACCCGTTCGCGGGGGACGACCCGCAGGAAGTTCGCCGGCCCCCAGTCCTGCTCCAGCACCAGCCGCATCCCCGCGTAGAGCGCGGGCCCGACGATCGCGGGGAAGCCGATGCCCCAGATGATCGCGCCCGTGCCGAACACCGACTCGGGGCCGCGCGGCACGTCCAGCCAGATCTGGGCCGTGGCCAGCGACGACGTGTGCGTGTGCACCACGGCCTTGGGCAGTCCCGTGGTGCCGGAGGTGAAGTAGAGGGCCAGCGGGTCGTCGTGGAAGGCGCCGAGCGGCGGCTCCGAGTCGTCCGGTGACTCCTTCGCCTCGCCCGCGTGGATCCAGGTGGTCACCTCCGGCAGCGACGGCCTGATCCGCTCGACCACCGCCTCCACCGTCGCGTCGTACACGAAGGCCGTGCACCCCGACGCCGCCACCACGTCGCGCAGCGTCTCCACCGGCCAGTACGGGTTCAGCGCCGCCGTCACCGCCCCGATCTTGGCCTGCGCGAGGTACACCTCGGCCACCCGCAGCGTCTCGTTCAGCAGCGCCGCCACCCGCCGGCCCGGCGTGATCCCGGCGGCGAGCAGGGCGTGGGCGCGGCGGTTGACCTTCCTGTTGAGCTCGTCGTAGGTGAAGCTCTGCTCGCCGCAGTAGGTCAGGGCCACCCGGCCGGGCGTGCGCAGTGCCCCGGCGGTCAGGATCGCGTGGCCGTAGTTGCCGTAGGGGGAACGTGCCATGAGAGCTCCCAGGTGAGCGAACCGGGCGGGTCAGAGGGGTGAGTAGAGCACGAAGACGTTGCCCGAGGGGTCGCGCAGCACGGCCCGCGTCTCGTGCGGGCCCGCCTCGGGCTCCCGCACCACCTCGGCCCCGCGCGCCGTCATCTCCCGCACGGTCGTGAGCACGTCGTCCACCTTGTACGACGGCGCGGCCGACGCGGTGACGTGCTCGGCCGGTCCCGCCAGCGCCACGGTGACCCCGCCCCCGTCGAGCGCGGCGAACCGGTCGCCGTCGCGGAACTTCACCGGCAGCCCGTAGAAGGCGATCGCCTCGTCCAGGTCGGCGACGGGGATCAGGACGTTGCCCAGCTTCACACGGGCCTCCAATGGGGCAGGTCGTCTCGGAACGTCACGCGTACCGGCAGGCCGACGCGCACCTGCTCGGGCGGGCAGCCCACCACGTGCCCGAAGGCCCGCACGCCTTCCGGCAGGTCCACCCAGGCCATCACGTACGGCTCGCGGCCCCGGTAGCCGGGGGCGAAGGAGCGGTGCACGATCGTGAACGTGTGGATCACGCCGTCGCCCGTGGCCGGGTCGAACGTCAGGTCCCGGCCGCCGCACCACGGGCAGGCGGGCTCGGGGAGGTGGATGCGGCGGTCGCAGGCCGTACAGCGCTGGATGACCAGCTCGCCGTCCGCGCGGGCGGCCCGGTGGGGGGAGGTGTCACCGCTCATCGTTTGCCAAGCTAGCGCACGCTTGGTTGCCTCACAAGGCCCACCGTCCCGGCCGTCACCCTGGCACGGCCGGCGAGGCGGACACGGGCAGGAGCGCCGACGGCTCCTCCGGCAGGAGCGGCGGCGCGCCGGTCGCACCGTCGGGCAACGGGCCGGACTCCGACGAGAGGGCCCCTGGCAGGTCGGAGGCCCGGACCGCCGGCGGGCCGGTGGCCGACGAGCGGACCCCCGGCGGTTCGGAGGCCGCCGGTCGCGACGCGGGAGCGCCGGTGGGCGTCGGACTCCCGCTCCCCGGGGCCGACGGGGACGCGGACGACGGGGAGGGGGAACCGGACGCGGGAGGCTCCGGGCAGGCGGGGCCGTCCACCGCGACCTCGCTCACCTGCGGCCCGTTCCCCGCCGCCGGCTCCGTCATCACCAGCACCCC
>NZ_SSXE01000087.1 GCF_021699195.1 Nonomuraea sp. MG754425
GGCGACGGCCGGGCGGGGCTCGGGGGCCGGTGACGGCGTGGGCTCGCGGAGTTCGATGCGCCGGTGCAGCCGCCGCCACGAGCGCGGCAACCACCAGTTGGCCCTGCCCATCAACCGCATGGACGCGGGAACCAGCAACGCCCGCACGAGCGTGGCGTCCACCACGATCGCCACGAACATCCCGACCCCGAGCAGCTTCACGATCGTGATCCCGGCCGTGGAGAAGGCCCCGATCACGACGAGCAGCAGCAGGGCCGCGCTGGTGATCACCCCGCCCGTCTGCTGCAGCCCGGCGGCCACGGCGGCGGTGTTGTCCCCGGTGCGCAGCCACTCGGCCCGCACCCGCGACAGCAGGAACAACTCGTAGTCCATGGACAGCCCGAACACCACGGCCAGGATCAGCACGGTGACGGTCGCCTCGATGGACCCGGTGGAGGTGAAGCGCAGCGCGGAGGCCAGGTGCCCGTCCTGGAAGGCCCACACGATCACCCCGAACGAGGCCCCGATCGACAACACGTTCATCAGCAGCGCCTTGATCGGCAGCAGCAGCGACCCGAACGCCGCGAACAGCAGCACCCCCGTGACGGAGCAGACCACGAGCGCCATCCACGGCAGCGTGGCGACCAGGCTGTCCTGCAGGTCCAGTTGCGCCGCCGTGGGGCCGCCGACCACGACCCGCCGCACGTTCGGCTCGGGTGAGAGGGCGCGGATCGCCCGTACGAGCGCTCTGGCCTCCTCGGACATCGGGTCGGCCGAGTAGCGCACGGCCAGCCGCACCGCGCCGTCGTCCGGCGACAGCCCGGCCACCTCGACCTCCGTGACGGCGGGCAGCCGTTCCAGCCGCCGCACCAGCGGCCGGACGTCCGAGGGGCCCACGGGGGTGACGGCGCTGATCGGCGCGTGCCCCTGCCCGAGCGGCCCCGGCTGGACGGGCGAGCCGGTGAAGGAACGTTCGACCAGGACGTGCACGTCGATCGCGGCCATGGCGTTCCTGGCGAAGTCCCGGTCGAGGGTCTCGGCGACGCGGCGGCTCTCGGAGGCGGCCGGCAGCACCCGGTGATCCACGTTCCCGAACTTGACGTGCGCGAACGGCACGGCCAGCGCGACCAGCACCACGGTGACCGCCACCAGGTACAGCACGGGCCGCCGCATCACGCTGGACGCCACGGCGTGCCACAGCCCGCCCGCGCGGCGCGGCCCGAAGTCGGGCGTGATCCGCAGCGCGTTCACCCGCGGGCCCAGCACCCCCAGCACGGCGGGCAGCACGATCAGCGCGGCGGCCACCGCGACCAGCACCACGGCGGCGGCACCGAGCCCGATCGAGCGCAGGAACATCTGCGGGAACAGCAGCAGCCCCAGCAGCGCCGTGGCCACGGTCAGCCCGGAGAAGGCCACGGTGCGCCCGGCCGTGGCCATGGTCCGCACGACGGCCTGCTCACTGGTGGCCCCGCGGGCGATCTCCTCCCTGAACGCCTTGAGCACGAACAGCGAGTAGTCGATGGCCAGGCCGAGCCCGAGCATGGTGACGACGTTCAGCGAGAAGACGGACACCTCGGTGACGGAGGTGAGCAGCCGCAGCAGCACCAGCGCGCCGAGCACCGCGAGCAGCCCCACGACCAGCGGCAGCGCGGCCGCCACGAGGCTGCCGAAGACCACGACGAGCAGCACCAGCAGGACCGGAAGGGAGATGGACTCGGCGCGGGCGAGGTCGGCGGCGGTCTGGTCGTTCAGCTCGGCCAGCAGCGGCACGGAGCCGCCGACCGACACGTGGAGGTTCTCGACGTTCCTGAGCCGGTCGGCGACGGCCCGGTACGCGCTCTGCTCGTCGCCCTTGAGCGTGACGACGGCGTACGTCGCGTGCCCGTCCTCGGAGCGCATCTTCTTCGACCCGGTCGTCCAGTACGTGGCCATCGCGCGCACGTACTGCCCCGGCAGCGCCCGCAGCGAGTCGTGCACGGCCTCCCGGAACCGGCGGTCGCCCACCTTGACCGCCGGATGCCGGTAGAGGACGACGACGTCGGGGGCGTGACCGCCGTACCACTCGTCGTTCCAGCGGGCGGCGGTGGTGGAGTCGGCGCGCGGGTCCTCGAAGCCGCCGTCGGCCATCCGGCCGAACAGGTCCAGACCGAGCGGCGCGACGAGGACGGCCACCGCCAGGGTCAGCGCGAGCAGCGTCCACCGTCCCCGGTAGACCAGACGGCCCGCCGACTCAAACAAGCAGCCCCTCCAGGTACGCCCGCAGGCACGCCCGCCGGGCGATCTTCCCGCTCGACGTCCTGGGCACGGCCCCGGCGGCGGTCAGCACGAAGTCGTGCACCGCCAGCCCGTGCTGCCCGCGGACGGCGGCCCGTACCGCGCGCCCGACCTCGCCGGCGTCGGCGGCCTGCCCCTGACGGGAGCGTTCGGCGACCACGACGAGCCGCTCGGTCTCCTCCCCGGGCACGGAGAAGGCGGCCACCCGGTCGCGGCGCACCGCCGGGTGGGCCTCCTGCACGGTGGCCTCGATGTCCTGGGGGTAGTGGTTGCGGCCGTCCACGATGACGAGGTCCTTGATCCGGCCCGTGACGTACAGCCGCCCGTCGTGCAGCACGCCCAGGTCGCCGGTGCGCAGCCAGGGGCCGCCCGCACCGTCCAGCACCGCGCCGTCCAGCACCGCGCCGTCCAGCACCGCGCCGAACGTCTCCGCGGTGCGGGCGGGGTCGCGCCAGTAGGCGCGGGCCACGTTCGGTCCCTGGACCCAGATCTCGCCCACCGTGCCGTCCGGCAGGGCCCGCCCGGAGCGGCCGGTGACGCGGACCCGCTGGCCGTGGGGGCGTCCGGCGGACACGAGAATGCTTCCGGCCGCCGTGCCGGCGGGCACCGCGTGGCCGTCGCGCAGCGCGTCGCGGTCGAAGGTGGTCACCACCGGCCGCTCGTCCCGCCCGGTCGCGGTCACGAAGACGGTGGCCTCGGCCAGCCCGTACGCGGGCGTGTGCGCCTCGGGCCGCAGCCCGCACCCGGCGAACGCCGCGTCGAACGCCTCGATCGCGCCGGGCCGCACGGGCTCGGCCCCGTTCAGCATGACGCTCACCCCGGACAGGTCGAGCCCGGCCTTCTCCTCGGGGGTGACGCGGGCGGCGGTGTACTCGTAGGCGAAGTTGGGCCCGGCGGTGAACACGTCGCTGAACTCCGACAGCAGCCGCAACCACCGCACCGGCCGCATGACGAACGCCACCGGATCCATGAACACCGCGTGGTTGCCGCCCATCATCGGCATCGCGACGGTGGCGACGAGCCCCATGTCGTGGAAGAGCGGCAGCCACAGCGCCGCCACGGACGTCCTGGGCCGGGCCTCGAACGCCTCCCAGAGTTGGGTGGCGTTGGCGGTCAGGTTGCCGTGGGTGATCTCGACCCCGGCGGGCTCGCGGGTGGAGCCGGAGGTGTACTGCAGGTAGGCCAGGTCGCCGGAAGCGGCCGGCTCGGGCTCCCACTCGTCGGCGAGCAGGGCGGAGACGGTGTCCACGGCGAGCACGTGCTTGGGCGCCTGCACGGTGGCCAGGAAGTCGGTGACGCCGGTCAGCGCGGGGGTCGTGGTCAGCACGATGAGGGGGTCGGCGTCGGCGTACGCGCTGGCCAGCCGGTCGCCGTGCCCCGGCAGCCCGGGGGCGAACAGCGGCACCGCGACGAGCCGCGCGTACATGGCGCCCAGCATCGCCACCACGTAGTCGAGCCCCTGCGGGACGAGCACCGCCACGCGGTCGCCCGGACCGCCCAACTCGCGCAGCCGCACGGCCAGCGCCCTGGCCCTGAGGTCGGCGTGTCCCCAGGTGAGCGTGTGCCGCCCGCCGCCGAGGTGGTCGACGAACGTGTACGCGGGAGCCTGCGGGATCTCCCGGGCCCACCGGGCCACCTGGGCGATCAACATGTCGCGCATGCCGGGTCCCCTCGCCGGAAGCAGGGACCTAGCAAATTACGGGAGAAACCCTCGCGATTCTTGCCAACGACCAGCACATTCCGCGATCGGTCTTGTTGCCACGGTGACAATAAAAATTGCACGACAAGGCCGGTTCCTTACGGAAGAATGGTGGAGTTTGGCAATTTCCGGGGGGTCTTGTAGCGATGCACGGTTATCTCGGCGATCTCGGCCTGCTCAAGGACCGTCGCTTCGCGCTCCTGCTGTCGGTGCGCACGATCTCCGTGCTGGGCAGCGCGTTCGCCCCCGTGGCGCTGGCGTTCGGCATCCTCGGACTGCCCGGCGCAGACGCCGGCACCCTGTCGGCGGTGCTGACCGCCCAGTCCCTGCCCATGATCCTGTTCATGCTGGTCGGCGGCGTGATCGCGGACCGGCTGCCGCGTCAGCGGGTGATGATGGTCGGCGAGTTGCTCATGGCCGGCGGATACACCGCGCTGGGCGTGATGCTGCTCATCGGCTGGACCCCGCTGCCCGCGCTGATCGCCGCGGCGGCGCTGGCCGGGGTGGCGACGGCCGTCACGTTCCCCGCGCTGACCGGCATCATCCCCGAGGTCGTCCCCCTGGACCGGTTGCAGACCGGCAACGCCCTGCTCGGCCTGGGCGCGAACGCCTCCCGGGTGGCCGGCGCGGTGCTCGGCGGCGGCATGGTGGTGCTGTTCGGCGGGGGCTGGGCGCTGGTGATGAGCGGCGCGATGTTCGCCGTGTCGGGCGTGCTGATCGCGCTGCTACGGCTGGAGCCGGGCGACCGCGCCCGGGGCAGGGCCCACTCCATGCTGGCCGATCTGCGTGACGGCTGGTGGGAGTTCAGGTCGCGGCAGTGGATCTGGGTGGTGGTCGCCCAGTTCGCGCTGCTGGTCATGGCGCTCCAGGCCGGGCACGGCGTGCTCGGCCCGCTGCTGGCCAAGGAGAGCCTGGGCGGCCCGCTGGCCTGGTCGGGCTTCCTGGCGGGCGAGGCCGTCGGGACGATCACCGGAGTGCTGGTGTCGCTGCGGCTGCGCCCCCGCCGCCCGATCCTGGTGGCGGTGCTGCTCTGCCTGGCCGCCGCGCTGCCGTACCTGCTGCTGGGGCTGGCCGCGCCGCTCTGGGCGATCGTGGTGGGGGCGTTCGTGGCCGGCGTGGCGTTCGACGTGTTCGGCGTGCTCTGGCAGACCACGATGCAGCGCGAGGTGCCGCCCGAGTCGCTGTCGCGGGTCAGCTCGTACGACATGCTCGGGTCGATGATGTTCGGCCCGATCGGGCTGCTGCTGGCCGTGCCCGCGGCGCAATGGTTCGGCACCGAGAACGCGCTGCTCGGCTGCGCGGCCATCGTGGTGATCTCCACACTGGCCGCGCTGCTCTCCCCGGGCGTGCGCAACATGCGCGCGCCCGAGTCGCGGGCCGTGGCTCACGCCGACCTGAAGTAGGCGTTGGCGCGCGGCTGGAACATCAGCGCCAGCGCCCCGAGCACGGCCAGCACGTGCAGGGTCCGCCCGGCCGCGAAGACCCAGGTCAGCGCGTCGGCCTCGGCCGCCGCCACGGCGATCGAGCCGCCTGCGAGCAGCCACTCGACCGGCCCGGCGACCAGGGAGGCCGTGCCGAGGACGCCGAGCGTCCCGGCCAGCGTCCAGCGGGCCCAGTTCGCCCCCTCCTTCAGCCGCAGCGCGAGGAACATGGCCCCGGCGAACACGGCCAGCCGGAACCCGGCCTGCCCGGCCACGCCGATCACCGGCGTGCCCTCGTACAGCAGCCGGCCGATCATCAGCACGGTCTCGAACGCGCCGAGCGCGACGGCCGACAGCCAGAGCATGGCGGCGGTGTGGACGACGGGCGGCGGAGCGTGCTCCGTCGCGGTGCTGGTGCGCATGGCGGCCTCCGGAGTGGGTGTGTCCCTGAAGTGTCCGCCGCGCACCAGGTCAGGAGCATGCCCGCGGTCCCCCGAGTCGCGGTGAGGCGGGCCCTACCCGGTCCGGCCGCTCGTCCTCAGCCCGCGGGCGGGGGTGCGCTCGTGCGCGCCGAAGCGGGGCTCCAGCCCGTGCTCGCCCTCCAGCACACCCGCCAGGTGAGCGGCCAGCGCCGGACCGTGCTTGAAGCCGTGGCCCGAGTCGCCGCCCAGCACGTACACGCCGGGCGTGACCTCGGTCATCAGCCATTCGGCGTCGGGGGTGATCGCGTACTGGCAGACCTGGCTGAACAGCACCGGTGCCGCGCCCAGGGCGGGGAACCTGCGCCGCAGGTAGTCCCTGGCGTGCTCGACGCTGCCGGCGTCCACCTGACGGGAGCCGTGCTCGGGCTCGTACGGCGGCCCCTCCGCGTCGGAGGTCGCCTTCATGCCGACCCCGTCCACGTCGCCGTGCCCGTAGGCCGAGGCGCCGTGGTCCACCCAGGCGGGGGTCTCGGGGACCGACCACGCGGGCGGCACGGCGAAGTGCAGGGTGTCCTGCTTGGTCACGGTGATCGGCAGGCCGTCGAAGAGCTGGGGCAGCCACGCGCCGCAGGCCCACACCACGCGGTCGGCGCGGTGGACCTCGCCCTCGATCCGCACCGCCGCCTGCCCGGCCACGGGCAGCGCCCGCGCCCGGACCAGCCGGGCTCCCGCGTACGCGGCCAGGCCCGCGGTCACCTGGGTGGCCCGCCTGGCCCTGAGCACGCCCGCGTGCGGTTCCCAGAGCAGGAAGCTGAGGTCGTCGCCGCGGAAGTCGGGGAAGAACCGGCCGCCGTCGCCCGGGTCCAGCACCTCACACTCGATGTCAAGATTTTTCAGGACCTGAGCGCTGGCGTGCTCCCATCCGTCCGGCGTCCTGGCAAACCACACCATCCCGGACTCCAGGTAAAGCTCCTCGCCGGCCCGCTCCCCCAGCCGCCGCCAGCCGTCCCTGGCCTGCCAGGCGAGGCGGGCGTACCAGTCGTCGGCCCCGTGCGCGCAGCGCAGCAGTCGCGTCTCGCCCGCGCTGGCCTGCCGTACGTGACCCGGTTTGTGCTGCTCGACCAGGGTCACCCGCCAGCCGGTCTCGGCCAGCCGCAGCGCCAGTGACGACCCCCAGATACCAGCTCCGACCACAATGACCGATTTCATGAGAACACCGTGACCGCAAACCCCGCGCCGCCGCAAGAGCGAGCCGGCCGGGACGGGTTCAGACGATGATGAGCCGCACGACCACGCCCGCGCAGTTGCCCGCCACGCAGACGCGCACGGGCACCTCGGAGATGCCCGGCGTGGTGGGCACCCCGCCCACGTGCCCGTCGGGGCCGATGCTCACGCCCGCGGGCACCTTGTCGTGGTCGGTCACGGTGAAGGTGGGCACCACCCCCGGCGGGCCGCCGTTGATGCCGATCTCGCCGTCCAGCGGCGTGCCGACCCTGCCGGGGAAGGTCAGCTCGCGCGGCTCCCACGGCACGTTGGCCAGCACCACGAGCGTGACGCCCTGCTCGTGGCAGGACGCCCCGGAGCAGGTCCGCACCGAGGCGAGGTAGGTGCCGGGACGCTGCGGCTTGCCGTACAGCCGGCCGCTCCCGTCGACCTTGACGCCGACGGCGAGGTAGCCGGGACGGAAGGTGACGCCCTTGACCGTGGGCAGCAGCGACTGGCTCACCTCGATGCCCACCGTGAGGTAGAAGGTGTCCTCCACCAGGCTCCGGCCGGCGGGGGTCTCGCGGGCCACCTCGACCATGGGGGTGGTGATCGACGGCATGGCAGGCGAAAGAGCACACATCGCCAGCCCGGCAAGCAGGAGAACCCACCTTTGCCGCATCATTACCCCCCGGCTCTTCTAGGGCCTTACGTACCCCTCCATTGCCTGTTCACCGCGAGGCGTCGCTACATAATCGGTCGCATGGCCGCTGAATCAGCCCAGACCCTGGAGCGCGGGCTCCGCCTGCTCAGACTGCTCGCCGACGGCAAGGGCGGGCGCACGCCGACCGAGCTGAGCGCGGAGCTGGCGCTGAGCCGTCCCGTGGTGTACCGGCTGCTGACGACGCTGCTCGGCGCGGGCTTCGTGCGCCGGGACGCCGACGGGCGGGTGCACCTCGGCTTCGGGGTGCTGGCGCTGGCCCGCGCCGTGCAGCCGCTGTTGCGCGCGGCGGCGGTGCCGACGCTGCGGCGGCTGGCCGAGGAGGTGGGCGCCACCGCGCACCTGACCGTGGCCGAGGGCGACGACGGGCTGGCCGTGGCGGTGGTGGAGCCGTCGTGGACGAACATGCACGTGGCCTACCGCGAGGGCGCCCGCCATCCGCTGGCCAAGGGGGCGGCCGGGCAGGCGATCCTGGCGCTGCGGGAGGGCCGGCACGACTACTTCGTGACGGAGGGGCAGTTGCAGGAGGGGGCGCGGGGCGTCGCCGCGCCGGTGACAGGGCTGCCGTGGCTGGAGGCGTCGGTGGGGGTGGTGACGTTCGGGACGCTGGAGGAGTCCACGGGACCGCGCGTGGTGGCCGCCGCGACCGAGCTGGCCGCCGCTCTGGGTTGACATCACCCGAGCGATGGCGGACGGTAGTTGCATATAGGGGACACATCTGTCCGATAGTCGGACAGGCATGGAGGGCCGGATGCCGTACTACCGGGTCGTGGGAGAGGTGCCGCGCAAACGGCACACGCAGTTCAGGCGGCCGGACGGCGGCCTGTACGCGGAGGAGCTGATGGGCGAGGAGGGCTTCTCGTCCGACTCCTCACTGCTCTACCACCGTCACCTGCCCACCGCGATCGTCAAGGCGGAGGCGGTCACGCCGTCCGTGGAGACCCGGCTGACCCCCAACCTGCCGCTCTCCCCGCGCCACTTCCGCACCCAGGAGCTGTCCAGCGCGGGCGACCTGGTCACCGGCCGCATGACGCTGGCGGGCAACGGCGACGTCCGGTTGTCGTACGCGACCAGCGACCGCCCCAGCGAGCTCTACCGCAACTCCATGGGCGACGAGTGCGTCTACGTCCAGCGCGGACGGGTGCGCTTCGAGTCCACGTACGGCGTGATCGAGGCCGCCGAGGGCGACTACGTCGTGATCCCGACCGGCACCATCCACCGCTGGGTGCCCGACGGCCCGGTGAACGTGCTGGCCATCGAGGCGGCCGGGCACATCAGACCGCCCAAGCGCTACCTGTCGCAGCACGGGCAGTTCCTGGAGCACGCCCCCTACTGCGAGCGCGACCTGCGCGCCCCGGCCGGGCCGCTCCTCGTGGAGGGCGCGGAGGTGCCCGTCCTCGTGCGCACGCGCGGCGGCCTGACCAGGCTCGTCTACCGCGACCACCCGTTCGACGTGGTGGGCTGGGACGGCTGCCTCTACCCGTTCGCGTTCAACATCGCCGACTTCGAGCCGATCGTGAAGAGGACGCACGCGCCGCCGCCGGTGCACCAGACGTTCGAGGGGCCGGGGTTCGTGGTGTGCTCGTTCTGCCCGCGCCCGCTCGACTACCACCCGGAGGCCGTGCCGATCCCGTACAACCACCACAACGTGGACTCCGACGAGTTCATGTTCTACGTGGGCGGTGACTACGGGGCGCGCGCCGGGTCCGGCATCGACGTCGGGTCCATCTCGCTGCACCCGGCCGGGTTCACGCACGGGCCGCAGCCGGGCGCGGTGGAGGCGGTGATCGACGCGGTCTCGCGCGGCGTGACGACGACCAGCGAGCTGGCCGTCATGGTGGACACGTTCCGCCCGCTCGACCTCGGCCAGGGCGCGCTGTCCTGCGAGGACTCCGGATACGCATGGACCTGGGCCCGATGAACCTGTACACCGCACTCGTGGACGACGCGGGCCTGTTCCCGCCGACGTCGCTGCACATGGACGAGGCGCTCGCCCGTTACCGGCGCGACCTGGAGCGCGGCAGCACGATCCTCACGCACCGCTTCCTGTGCCCGACCAGCCGCCTCGGCCGGCTGCGCGCCATGGACTACCAGCCGCTCCGGATCGGGCTGATCACCGACACGAGCACGCTGCCCGCCTTCGCCGACCTGCCCGTGGACTACGTCGAGACCCGGCTGCCGGACGACACGTCCGTCGAGGAACTGGCCCGCGAGCTGGGACTGCCCGGCGGCGTGCGGCTGTTCGCCGAGGTGCCGGCGCGCAAGATCGCCATGGACGTGCCCGACGGCGTCGCGCTGAAGGTCCGCTGCGGCGGCGCGACGGCCGACCTGTTCCCGCCGGCCGAGCATCTCGGGCAGTTCATCAGGTCGTGCGCGGAGAACGGCATCCCGTTCAAGGCCACGGCCGGGCTGCACCACGCCGTCCGCCACTTCGACCCCACGATCGGCGTGGACCGGCACGGCTTCCTGAACCTGCTGCTGGCCGTCTGCGAGGCCGTGGAGGGCCGCGACCCGGTGCCCGTGCTGCGCACGACGGACGTCGGCCATCTGGTCCGGCTGGCCGGCGCCGTGCAGGCGGACACGGCCGGCCGCGCCCGGCGGCTGATGGTGAGCTACGGATCGTGCAGCACCAGCACCCCGCTCGACGACCTGCGCGCGCTCGGACTGATCGAGGAGGATTCGTGACCTGGGGTGTGGACAACCTGCCGTACGGAGTGTTCTCCTGCCCCGGGCAGCCGCCCAGGGTCGGCGTCCGGTACGAGGACCGGGTCCTCGACCTGGCCGCCGCCCTGCACGACGAGGTCTTCGCCGCGCCCTCGCTCAACCCGTTCATGGCCAGGGGCCGCGCGGCCTGGCACGACACCAGGACCCTCATCCAGAACAAGCTCACCGGCGACCTGGCGGTCACCGAGCGGCACCTGATCCCGCTGAAGCAGGTACGGCTGCACCTGCCGTTCGAGGTGGCCGACTACGTCGACTTCTACTGCTCGATCGACCACGCGAGCAACATCGGCCAGATCTTCCGCCCGGGGTCCGAGCCGCTGCAGCCCAACTGGCGGCACCTGCCCGTCGGCTACCACGGCAGGTCGGGCACCGTCGTGGTGTCGGGCACGCCGGTCCGGCGGCCTCAGGGGCAGCTCGGGGCGGGGGTGTTCGGGCCGTGCCGGAAGCTCGACATCGAGGCGGAGCTGGGCTTCGTGGTGGGCGTGCCGACCGCGATGGGCTCGTCCGCCGGGGCCTTCGAGGAGCACGTGTTCGGGGTGACGCTGGTCAACGACTGGAGCGCCCGTGACATCCAGTCGTGGGAGTACGTCCCGCTGGGGCCGTTCCTGGCCAAGTCGTTCGCCACGTCGGTCTCCCCGTGGGTCACGCCGCTGGAGGCGCTGCCCAGGATCCCCGGCCGCGCGCAGGACCCCGAACCGGCCGCGTACCTGCGCAGGCAGGCCGACTGGGGGCTGGACATCGGCCTGGAGGTGCTGCTCAACGGGGAGGTCGTGTCCCGGCCGCCGTACTCGGCCATGTACTGGACGCCCGACCAGATGCTCGCGCACCTGACGGTGAACGGCGCCTCGCTGCGGACCGGCGACCTGTTCGCCAGCGGCACGATCTCCGGGCCCGAGCGCGGCGAGCGCGGCTCACTCATCGAGCTGACCTGGAACGGCACCGACCCGATCAAGCTGTCGGACGGCGAGACCCGCGCGTTCCTCCAGGACGGCGACACGGTGACGATCCGGGCCACCGCCGCCGGGCTGACATTGGGGGAGGTTTCCGGAACTGTCGGATAAGTGACTCGACGTGCTTGCACAGTGACTCACCGCTACCCTTGGGAACACCCTTCCCTCGGAAAGCAGGAGTCACATGCGGCGTGCTGTGATGTTTTGTGTCGCTTTTCTCCTGGTTTGCAATGTGGTGGGGGGCTGCGGTTCGGAGGTGGCCAGGCCGCCGCAGGCCCCGCCCGTCGTGCAGGTCACCCCGGCGTTCGACACCAAGCACGCCCGCACCGAGCACGGCCTGGAGGTCAAGGCGCTCGGCGGCGCGCTCACCCAGGTGCTGGTCTACGTGGACGGCGAGCCGGTGCCCGGCCGGCTCGACGACTCGCGCACCACGTGGCACACCGACTGGACGCTCAAACCCGCGGCCGAGTACACCGTGACGGCCACCGCCACCCGCGAGGGCGCGCCCGCCACGGTCGCCATGGGCCGGCTGCGCACCCGCGCCGCCGCCAGGACCTTCCAGGTGGCCGCCACCGCGCCGCTGCCGGGCGAGACGGTCGGCGCCGGCATGCCGATCCTCGTCGACTTCGACACCCCGATCGAGAACAAGGCGGCCGTCGAGCGGGCGCTCGAGGTCACCGCGCACACGCCGGTCGAGGGCGCCTGGCGGTGGATCACCGACACCCGCGTCGTCTACCGCACCCGGCGGTTCTGGACGCCCAGGCAGGAGGTCACGGTCACCGCGCACCTGGCGGGCGTCCGCGGCGGCGCGGGCCTCTACGGCGCCGCCGACTCCACCTTCTCCTTCACCGTCGGGCGCAGGCAGACCAGCGCCATCGACACCCGGACCCACCGGATGGTCGTCGAGCGCGACGGACACGTGGTACGGCGCATGGCCATCAGCGCCGGCATGGCCACCACCACCGAATACACCACGACCAGCGGCGTCCATCTCACCATGGACAAGGGAAACCCGGTCCGGATGATCTCGCCGGGCCGCGAGGAGGGCGATCCCGGCTTCTACGACCTGCTGATCGACCACGCCGTGCGCATCTCCAACAGCGGCGAGTACGTGCACGCCAAGGACAACGTATGGGCCCAGGGCCGCTCCAACGTCAGCCACGGCTGCGTCAACGCCCGGCCCGACCAGGCGGCCTGGTTCTACGCCTCCTCGCTGCGCGGCGACCCGGTCACGATCACCGGCACCGACCGCGTGCTCGAATGGGACAACGGATGGGGGTTCTGGCAACTCCCGTGGCTGAAGTGGCGTCAGGGCAGCGCGCTGCCCGAAACCGACGCCGCCGGCGACGGGGTGCCACAGCGCTGAGATCGGGACTACGGTAGAGGTGGGGGGAACCATTCGCGGACATAGGCCCGTTGTCTTTACAGGAGGGCCGGACATGGATGAATGGGTCATCTGGGTAATCCTCGCCGTGATCCTCGGCGTGGCCGAGATCTTCACGCTCACGGCCTCACTCGGCCTGCTCGGCGTCGCCGCCATCCTGACGGCCGCGACCGCGGCTCTCGGACTGCCCGTCCCCCTGCAGTTGATCTTCTTCGCCCTCGCCTCGACAGCGGGCCTGGTCGTGCTCAGGCCGATCGCGATGCGCCACATCAAACAGCCCGAACTGGAAAGGTTCGGCGTGGAGGCACTCGTCGGCAAGACCGCGTACGTCGTGTCCGAGGTGACGGGGCGCGAGGGCCGCGTACGCATCGGGGGAGAGGAATGGTCGGCGCGCGCCTACGACGAAACCCTGGTCATCCCCACGGGTGCGTCCGTCGACATCATTGAGATCGAAGGGGCGACAGCCCTCGTATATCCCCGGGAGTAAGTCATGGATCCGCTGTTGCTGGTCGGACTGTTCGTCATACTCTTCGCGGCGATCACCCTGCTGAAAGCGGTGCGTATCGTCCCGCAGGCCCGCGCCCGCAACATCGAGCGCCTCGGCCGCTATCACCGCACGCTCAAACCCGGTCTCAACTTCGTCATCCCGTACGTCGACCGCGTCTATCCCATGATCGACCTCCGCGAGCAGGTCGTCTCCTTCCGCCCGCAGCCCGTCATCACCGAGGACAACCTGGTCGTCGAGATCGACACCGTGCTCTACTTCCAGGTCACCGACCCGCGGGCGGCGGCGTACGAGATCGCCAACTACATCACCGGCGTCGAGCAGCTCACGGTCACCACGCTGCGCAACGTCGTCGGCTCCATGGACCTGGAGAAGACCCTCACCTCCCGCGACACCATCAACAGCCAGCTCCGCGGCGTCCTCGACGAGGCCACCGGCAAGTGGGGGCTGCGCGTCAACCGCGTCGAGATCAAGGCCATCGACCCGCCGAAGACCATAAAGGACGCGATGGAGAAGCAGATGCGGGCCGAACGCGACAAGCGCGCCGCGATCCTCACCGCCGAGGGCCAGCGCCAGTCGCAGATCCTCACGGCTGAGGGCGACAAGCAGAGCAGCATCCTGCGCGCGGAAGGCCAGCGCACCGCCGCGATCCTGGAGGCCGAAGGCCAGTCGCGCGCCATCGACCAGGTCTTCCAGGCGGTCCACCGCAACGACCCCGACCCGAAGCTGCTGGCCTACCAGTACCTCCAGGTGCTCCCGCAGCTCGCGCAGGGCGACGGCAACACCTTCTGGGTCATCCCCAGCGAGGTCACCTCGGCCCTGCAGGGCGTCTCGAAGGCGTTCACCGAGGCCCTGCCGCGCTCGGCGGCCACCCAGGACGAGGTGCCGGAGACGTCGGCGGCCGACGAGGAGGTCGCCAGGGCTTCGAAGGCGGCGGCCGAAGCCGTGGCCGACGCCCAGGAGGCGGAGAGCCCGAGGGGGCCGCGGCAGCTCACGCAGGCGACCGAGGAGCCGTCGCCGTTCCCCGGCTTCGACAAGGAACCCCAGGAACGGCCGGGCACCGAGCGCTGAGCCCGCCGGCCGGGCGCGTCCCCGTGCTCAGGGCGGGGGCCCGGCCCGGCCGCTTCAGGACCGGGTCTGCCCCCGGTCGAAGTAGGCGGCGAGGTCGGCGTCCAGTTCCGGCACGTCGTACGGCGTGCCGCCGTCGCACAGCGACATCGTCGCCATGTAGCCGGCCGCCACACTCATGCGGGCGGCCACCGGCGAGGTGTCCGTCCGCCCGCCGTCCCTGACGAACCGGACGAACTCGCTCATGATCTCCGCGTCGGCTCCCCCGTGCGAGCCCTGCGCGGCGGGCACCCGGTAGGCGATGTCGCAGTCCGCCCGGTACCCCGTCGGCCCGGTGTTCCAGACCTTGACCGTGTCCCCCGGGCCGTCGCCGAAGTTCTCCAGCCGTCCTTCGGTCCCGATGACCGTGTAGTTGCGCACGTAGTCGGGCGAGAAGTGGCACTGCTGGTAGGCGGCGATGACGCCGTTGTCCAGGCGCATGTTCATCACCGACACGTCCTCGACGTCCACGACGTGGTGCAGGCCGGTACGGGCCGCGGGCGGCCACTCGTACTCCTGGAGCCAGCCCTCCGGCCGGGGCGTGCCCGGCTCGCGGCGGGGCAGGTCGCCGTAGAGCATGAGGTCGCCCAGGGCGTTCACCCTGGTCGTGTAGCCCCCGGCGAGCCAGTGGATCACGTCGAGGTCGTGGGCCGCCTTCTGCAGCAGCAGCCCGGTGGTGCGGGTGCGGTCGGCGTGCCAGTCCTTGAAGTAGTAGTCGCCGCCGTAGGAGACGAAGTGGCGCACCCAGACGGTCTTGGGCTCGCCGATGACGCCCTTGCGGATGATGTCGCGCATCAGCCGGACGACGCCCATGTGCCGCATGTTGTGGCCCACGTACAGGCGGGTCCCGGTGCGGCGGGCGGCGCGCAGGATGTTGTCGCAGCCCTCCACCGTGATCGCCATCGGCTTCTCCAGGTAGACGGCCTTGCCCGCCTCCAGGCAGTCGATCGCGAGCCGCTCGTGCGTGTCGTCGGGGGTGTTGACCACGAGCGCGTCGAGGTCGGGACGGTCGAGCAGGTCGCGGTGGTCCCCGGTCAGGAACTCCGCCTCGAACATGCCCGCCTGCCTCTTGAGCACCGCCGGGTCGGAGTCGCACAGCGCGGCCACCACCGCGCCCCTGCCCGGCCGGTGGGCGGCCAGGGCGAGGCTCGTCCGCAGTCCGAGGCCGATGACTCCGATGCGCAGGTCTGGGTTCATGCTTGCCAATTTATGCATACAACCAGCCGAACCGTGCAGGTCTGCGCATCCCTCCGGTGACAGATCTCCTGGTCCCGCCAGGCGCGTACGTCGCGTGAAGCGCAACTGTGGGGGCACTTAAGAACTCCTCGATGGACACCTCCCGTGCCGGGCGGGCACAGTGCACTAGGTTCGTTAAGGGGGAATGGGAGCCATGAAAGCGCTGGTCAAAGAGCGGGCGGAGGCTGGCCTGTGGCTGGTGGACGTGCCCGAGCCCGAGCCGGGTCCCGGCGAGGTGAAGATCCGGGTCCTGCGGACCGGCATCTGCGGCACCGACCTGCATATCCGGAAATTTGATGACTGGGCGCGGCAGACGCTGAAGCTCCCGCTCATCGTCGGGCACGAGTTCTCCGGCCACGTGGTCGAGGTGGCCCCGGGCGTCGAGGACATCGCCGTCGGCGACCTCGTCAGCGGCGAGGGGCACATCGTCTGCGGCAAGTGCCGCAACTGCATGGCCGGCCGCAGGCACCTGTGCGCCAACACGATCGGCCTCGGCGTCAACCGCGACGGGGCCTTCGCCGAGTACGTCACGCTGCCCGCCTCGAACGTCTGGGTGCACCGTGTCCCCGTGGACCCCGACGTGGCGGCCATCTTCGACCCGTTCGGCAACGCCGTGCACACCGCGCTGTCCTTCCCCCTGGTCGGCGAGGACGTGCTGATCACCGGCGCGGGCCCGATCGGCCTGATGGCGGCGGCCGTGGCCACGCACGTCGGCGCGCGCAACGTGATGATCACCGACGTCAGCGACGAGCGGCTCGACCTGGCCGGCAAGCTCGGCGTCTCCCTCGCCCTGAACGTCTCCCGCTCCTCGATCGCCGACGGCATGCGCCGCCTGCACCTGCGCGAGGGGTTCGACGTCGGGCTGGAGATGTCCGGCAACCCCGCGGCCGTGCGCGACATGATCGCCAGCATGACGCACGGCGGCAAGATCGCGATGCTGGGGCTGCCGTCCGGGGAGTTCGCCGTCGACTGGGCCACCGTCGTCACGTCCATGATCACCATCAAGGGTGTGTACGGCCGGGAGATGTACGAGACCTGGTACAACATGTCCGTCCTGCTGGAGAAGGGCCTCGACCTGTCCCCCGTGATCACCGACCGGTTCTCGTACCGAGACTTCGACGCCGCCTTCGACACGGCCGCCAGTGGCCGCACCGGCAAGGTCATCCTGGATTGGAGCCTGTGAATGTTCACGAACGTGCGCCAGCAACTGCGTACGACGCTCGACGAGATCACCGAGGCGGGGCTGCTCAAGCCCGAGCGGGTGATCTCCACCCCGCAGAGCTCGCAGGTGAGCGTGGCCGGCCGTGAGGTGCTGAACTTCTGCGCCAACAACTACCTGGGCCTGGCCGACGAGCCCACCGTGATCGAGGCGGCCAAGCGGGCGCTGGACCGGTGGGGGTTCGGCATGGCCTCCGTGCGCTTCATCTGCGGCACCCAGGAGGTGCACAAGGAGCTGGAGGGCCGCCTGTCCGACTTCCTGGGCATGGAGGACACCGTCCTGTACAGCTCCTGTTTCGACGCGAACGGCGGCGTGTTCGAGACCCTGCTCGACGCCCAGGACGCGGTGATCTCCGACGCGCTCAACCACGCCAGCATCATCGACGGCATCCGCCTGTCCAAGGCCCAGCGCCTGCGCTACGCCAACCGCGACATGTCCGAGCTGGAGGCGCGGCTGAAGGAGGCGTCTGAGGCGCGGCGGCGGCTGATCGTCACCGACGGCGTGTTCTCCATGGACGGATATCTCGCCCCGTTGCGGGAGATCTGCGACCTCGCCGACCGCTACGACGCCATGGTCATGGTGGACGACTCCCACGCCGTCGGCTTCGTCGGCCCGACCGGGCGCGGCACGCCGGAACTGCACGGCGTGACCGACCGGATCGACATCATCACCGGCACGCTCGGCAAGGCGCTGGGCGGGGCCAGCGGCGGCTACGTCTCCGCCCGCAAGGAGATCTGCGAGCTGCTGCGGCAGCGCTCGCGCCCGTACCTGTTCTCCAACTCCCTCGCCCCCGTCATCGCCTCGGCGTCGCTGCGCATCCTCGACCTGCTGGAGACCTCGAACGAGGCCCGCGAGCGGCTGCGCGCCAACACCGCCCGCTTCCGCGGCGCGATGACCGAGGCCGGGTTCGACATCCTGCCGGGCGACCACCCGATCGTGCCCGTCATGATCGGTGACGCCGGCGAGGCCGCCGCCCTGGCCGAGCGCCTGCTCGACCTGGGCATCTACGTGATCGGCTTCTCCTACCCGGTGGTGCCGCACGGCAAGGCCAGGATCCGGGTGCAGCTCTCGGCGGCCCACTCGGAGCAGGACGTGGACCGCGCCGTCCGGGCGTTCGTCCAGGCGCGCGGCTGAGCCCGCGCGCCGGGGGCGAGGTGCGTGGGGCGGGCGCGCGGCTGAGTATCCTCGCTGCGTGATAGACACGCGGCGGCTGCGTACGCTGCGGGCGGTGGCCGACCACGGCACGGTCACCGCCGCCGCGGCCGCCCTGCACCTGACGCCCTCGGCGGTGTCCCAGCAACTCGTGGCGCTGGAGCACGAGGTGGGCCACCGCCTGCTCACGCGCGACGGGCGCGGCGTGCACCTCACCGCCGTGGGCCGGATCATGCTGAGCCACGCCAACGAGGTCCTCGCCCAGCTCGAACGCGCCGAGGCCGAGGTGGCGGCGTACACGGCGGGCGAGGCCGGCGAGGTCACCGTGGCCTGCTTCGCCACGGCGATCAGCGCGGTGCTCTCCCCCGCCATCGCCGCCCTGCGCGAGAGCTCCCCCGGCGTGCGCGTCCGCGTGCAGGACGCCGAGGGGGACCACAGCCTGGCCCTGCTCCTCGACGGGCGGGCGGACCTGGCCGTCACCGTGGAGTACCGTGGCGCGCCCGACGCCGCCGACCCCCGGCTGTCCCGCCGCCCCCTGTACGCCGAGCCGTTCGACCTGGTGCTGCCCGGCGGCCACCCGCTCGCCGATTCGGCCACGCTGGTGTCGCTGGCCGACGAGACCTGGATCGGCCCCTATCCGGGCAACCCGGTGCACGACGTGATCGCGTTCGCCTGCCGGCAGGCGGGGTTCACGCCGGACCTCGTGCACTGCTCCGACGACTTCCGCGCCGTGGTCGCCCTGGTCGGAGCGGGGGCCGGGGTGGCGCTGGTGCCCCGGCTGGCGCTGCGTGACATGGCGTTGCCCGGGGTGGTGGTGCGGCAGACGCCGGGCCCGGAGCGCCGCGTCTTCGCCGCCGTACGCCGGGGCTCGGACGCCCATCCCCTCCTGCGTCCGCTGCTGACGGCCCTCCGCCAGGTAGCCGAATCCCTCGGAACCGGGTGAAACCGATCATCATGGAGTGATGTCGTACCGCGAGCTGCTCCTCCTGCCCGGCGTGACGGCGCAGGCCGTGTTCGGCTTCCTGGCCCAGCTCACGCAGCAGGTGGCCCCCATCGGGATCGTGCTCGTCGTCCAGGGATCGAGCGGCTCGCTGGCCCTGGCGGGGGTGACGGCGGCGGCGTTCTCCGTCGGGGCGGGCATGGGACGGCCCGTGCAGGGGCGGCTCATGGACCGGCACGGGACCGGGCCGGTGCTCGCCGCCACGGCGTTCCTGCACGTGGCGGCGCTGCTGGCGCTGGTCGGCTGCGCCAGGCCGGGCTGGCCGCAGTGGCCGATGGCGGCGCTGGCCTGGGCGGCGGGCATCGGCTTGCCGCCGGTGTCGGTCAGCATGCGCCTCGAATGGGGCCACCGGGTGGCCGATGGACGGCGCACCGCCGCCTACAGCCTCGTGTACCTGGTGCAGGAGCTGGCCATGCTCGCGGGGCCGCTGGCGTTCGGGCTGCTGATCGCGGTGGCCTCGTCCTCGCTGGCGCTCGGCCTGGTCGCCGTCGCGGCCGGGGCCGGGACGCTCGCCTTCGCCAGGGCACTGCGCGCGGGCGCGCGGGCGACCACGCGGGAGCGGGGGCGGGTGTTCGGCGATCGCCGGATGGCGGTGCTGCTGAGCGTGGTGCTGCTGCACGGCTGCGTCTTCGGGGCGCTGCAGGTCGGGGTGCCCGCGCTGGCCTCCGCCCGTGGCGTGCCCGCCGCCACGGGGCTGCTGGTGGCGGCGCTGTCGGTGGGCGGGATCACCGGGGCCGCCGCCTACGGGGCCCGCTCCTGGGGCTCCCGCGTCCCGGTGCGGCTGGCGCTGCTGATGCTGCTGCTCGGGACGGCGCTGACGCCGCTGGCCCTGGTCGGGCCGCTGCCGCTGTTCGGGGCGGTGCTGTTCACCGTGGGCCTGGCGCTCAACCCGGCGCTGACGACGTCGTCCTTACTCGTGGACGAGTACGCGCCGGCCGCCCAGGCCGAGGCGTTCGGCTGGGTCTCCACGGCGCTCGGGATGGGCGGCGCGGCGGGGTCGGCGGTGGCCGGGCTGGCCGGTGAGCGGTTCGGCCAAGGGGCCCCCTTCCTGGCCGCCGCCACGTTCGCCCTGGTGGGGGCCGGGCTGGCGACGATCCTGACCCGGAGGCGCGGAAATCCGGGTGCGTCGTGAGCGCGTCCGGTGTTGAGTGAGCCAGATGATCGACGAACCTCTCGAACGGCTCCGCGCCGCCGCCCGGCGCACCCGCGAACTGGCCCTGCGACGGGCGCGCACCGGCCTGGGCGTCCAGGACGCCGACGACGACGTCGGCACGATCGGCACCGACGGAGCGCTGGGGTTCGACCCGTTCCCGCTGCTCGAAGCGCTGCACCGCCACGGCGTCCGGGCCGTGGTGATCGGGCAGGTGGCCGGCATCATGCACGGCTCCACCGAACTGACCGCCGACCTGGACCTGCTCTGGGACGGCACCCCCGCGACCGCTCCCGCCCTGGCGGACGCCTTCGCCTCCGCCGGCGCCCGGCTCCTCGACGACGACGGCAACCCGTTGGCGACCCGCCCCGACGCCTTCCGCCGGCCCAAGGTGGAGTTCACCTCGCCCGGAGCCGGCGGCGACTGCTGCACCCCGGCGCTCCCCTGGGGCGACCTGCGGGTCCGGGAGTTCCTCGACCGCGCGCTCACCACGACCGGCCCGGACGGCCTGGAGGTGCACTACGTCTCCCGCGCGGACCTGATCCGGATGCGCCGCGCCGTGGGACGTCCCAAGGACCTGCGGCGGGCCGACGAACTGGACGCCCTCGCCCGGAACTGATCACGCCCGGCCAGGTGCGGGACACGGACCAGGCCCACGGTCTCGGTCAAGCGGACGCGTGGCCGGTCAGACGGGGGCGCGGGCCAGGTCCACGGCCTCGGTGAAGCGGGCGTAGGTGTCCAGTTCCGCCTCGACGGGCTCCAGCACCAGGTGCCGGCCGACCTGGCCGACGGACGCGCGCAGCGCCTTGCCCGTACGGCGGGCCCGGCGCCTGCCGCCGGCCCAGGCCGCCAGCCTGGACAGCAGCGCGATCAGCACACCCGCCAGCGCCCCGCCCGCCAGCAGCACCGTCGGCCACGGCACCACGCCGGCGGTCGGGAGCGGCGGCTGGGGCAGGCGCAGGTAGTCCATCCCGAACAGCACGCCCAGCCACAGGGCCCCGGCCAGCATGGTCGCGAACACCAGCCACTGCAGCACGTTGACGGCCCGCCACCACCGGGGCCGTCGCGCGCCGGCGGCCGAGGTCGTGGCCACCGCCCGGTCCACCGCGTCCGTGAGGTCCTGGGCGTGTGACCTGGCCGCGTGCCGTACCGCCGCCGCCCACGGTCCGGGCAGCCCGGCGGCGGCCACCTCGCCGACGTCCCGGATCGCGGTCTCGACCTGCGCCCGCTGCACGGCGGACGCCGCGGGCACGGAGGTGCGCCCGACGATCTGCGCGTCCGCCCGCCCGTCCCGGGGAGCGCCGCCGATGCGCAGGCGGCGCAGCGGGTCGGGGCGGAACTTCCTGACCCACCGCGTGACCGGCCATCCGGTGGCGACGACGGCCCGATGCCGGTGTCCCTTGGCCACGGCCGCCACGACCAGCGGCACCCCGGCCGCCGCGCACAACGCCCCGGTGAGCGCCCGCTCGGCCCCGGACACGCGCTTGGCCACGCCACCGGGCGCCACACCGCCCCCGGATGCCGCCCCGCCGCCGGACGCCGCCTCCGAGCCGTCCTCGCCGTCGGCCTCGCCGCGCCCGAGCGCCAGCGCGCCACCGGCCGCGAGGTCGCCCTCCTCCCCGTGCGGTGCGGGAAGACCGTCGGCCGCGACCGTCGCCGAACCGGCGGTGGCGAGGTGGTCGGCGGCGGTGGCGATGTCCGCCGACAGGCGCGCCGACCAGGACCTGCGCCGCGAGACCCGGTCCGCGAGCAGCGAACGCAGCCCGTCCATGCCCTGCCCCGTACGGGCCGAGACGGCGAACACGGGGACGCCGGGCAGGCCGTCGTGTTCGAGCAGCCGCCGCAGATCGTGCAGGCAGCGGTCCACCGCGTCAGCGGGCAGCCGGTCCACCTGGTTGAGCAGCACGACCATCACGTCACGGTGCCTGGCCAGGGGGCGTAGGTAACGCTCGTGGAGGGCGGCGTCGGCGTACTTCTGGGGGTCCACCACCCACACCAGCAGATCGACCTGCTCCACCAGCCGGTCCACCTCCAGGCGGTGGGACAGCCGGATGGAGTCGTGGTCGGGCAGGTCGAGCAGGACGAGCCCGGACAGCGCGGGGTCCTCGGCGGCGGAGTGGCGGTGCGGGACGTCCAGCCAGTCCAGCAGCGGGCCCGCGCCGGCGCCGTCCCACAGCGCGGCCTGGGCGGTCGAGGTCGTCGGACGGGTGACGCCCACGTCCGCCAGGGCCTGTCCGGCCAGCGCGTTGTACACGGAGGACTTGCCGCTGCCCGTGGCTCCGGCCAGCGCCGCCACGGTGTGGTCGATGGACAGGTCGCGGCGCGCGCCCGCCCGTTCGGCCACCGTACGCGCGCCGGACACCGCCGGGCCGGACAGCCGGCCCTCGCCCAGCGTGGCCGCCTCCAGCAGCGCGGCCAGCCGGGTGTCCAGCGACGGGCCCTCCTTACGGCGCAGCAACCTCACGGCCTCTCCTCCGGCGCGTCCCCGGCCCTCGGCGAGGGCGGCCCATCCGGCCCGGGGTCCTCCGGCACCGGGTACTCGGCCGTCCGCGTGCGATCGGGCGCGGCCGGCCCACCCGCCGGCGGCTCGCCCGTCTCCGCCGCCGGCGACCCGCCCGCCACGGCACCCTCACCCGCAACATCGCCCTCACCCGCCGCCGCGTCCCCAGGCGCGGGCGACTCAGCCGTTCGTGTGCCGTCCGGTGCGGGCAGTTCGGCCGTCGTGGACGCCGGGAGTTCGGCGCGGCGGTCGCGGATGCGGCCGGCCGCCGCGCGCAGCGCGTCCGCCGTGCCCCGGGGCGGCTCCACCGGCTCCAGCCGCTCCGTGAACCGCGCCGCCTCCTCGTCCAGCAGCTCCCGCACCCGTTCCCGCAGGTCCTCCCTGGCGCGCACGGTCAGCGTCCGCACCGCCTGGTCCCCGAACACGGCCTCCAGCAGCTTCTGCGACAGCACGCTCGTCCCGCCCGCGATGCCCACCTCGATGCCCGTCAGCCCGCCCGTGGACGCGAACACGGCCAGCATGAGCAGCAGCCCGGCCCCGTTCACCCCGAAGGAGGCCAGCCTGGCGGTGGTGCGCCGCTCGGCCCCCTCCGCGCGGACGAGATCGAGCACGTACTCCTGCCACCCCCGCACCACCGCCTCGGCCCGCTTGGACAGGCCGGCGGAGGCGCGGCCGAGGCGGGCGGACTCGACGGGGCCGATCCGTTCGAGGAGGCCGGGCCCGCCGGGAGCGGCCGACCAGCCCTCCAGGGCCCGTTCGGCGGACCCGTCGGCGGCTCCCCTGATCAGCGCCTCGACGCCGCTCTCCAGGGCGTCACGGAGCTGGGCCTCCGGCACCCGTCCGGTGAAGAAGCCGACGACGCGGTCGCGGATCCGGCCGACCCGGCTCTCCAGGGAGCGCATGAGGTCGCCGGTGCCGATGAAGTCCTGCCAGCGGGCCAGCACCTCGCCGCGCAGCAGCGAGCCGTCGCGCATGCCCTCGTCGAAGTCGGCCATCCCGCCCGCGTACGCGCCCGAGACGATGGCGCGCAGGCCGTCGAAGGCGGCCTGCTGGCGTTCGACGGCGGTGGCCAGCGCCGGCACGCGGGTGGCCAGGCTGTCGAGCGCCCCCGACAGCGTCTGGCGGACGACCCGCGCCCGTTCGGCCGCGTCGGCGGCCAGCCCGGCGAGCCAGGCGGAGATGTCCGCGACGGACGCGGCGGGCAGCCGGGACTTCTCGTCGGGCAGCGCGCTCTCGGGGACGGTGAACAGCCGGGTGCCGTCGAGTCCGTTCTCGGTGAGCAGGCGGGCCAGGTCGCGCGAGACGGGCTCGACGGCCTCCGGCGGCACCCGGTCGAGGACGACGGCCAGGGCGGTGCTGCGTTCGCGGGCCGAGCGCAGGAAGCTCCACGGCACCTCGTCGGCGTACCGGGCGGCGGTGGTGACGAACAGCCACAGGTCGGCGGCGGCGAGGAGCTGGGCGGCCAGTTCGCGGTTGGCGGTCACGACGGAGTCGATGTCGGGCGCGTCGAGCAGCGCCAGGCCTGCGCCCAGCGCCGGGGAGGTCACGAGGCGCAGCGCTCCGGGGCCCGCGCCGGTGGCGCGGGACAGGCCGGGCAGCACGTTCTGGCCCATGAACCAGGAGCGGTCGTCGGGGCTGACCACGAGCGTGGGCACGAGGGTGGTGGGGCGCAGCACGCCCGGCTCGGCCACGTCGGCGCCGACCAGGGAGTTGACCAGCGTGGACTTGCCCGCCCCCGTGGAGCCGCCGACGACGGCGAGCAGCGGGGCGTCGATGGCGCGCAGGCGGGGCAGCAGGTAGTCGTCGAGCTGGCCGGTCAGCTCGCGCAGGGCGCGCCGGTCGGCCTCGGTCTCGCCGACCGTCAGCGGGAACAGTTCCCTGTCGAGTGGCCGACGCAGCGACTCCAGCGCGCCCAGCAGGTCCATGGGACCACGCTAACGTTCTTTGCGCCGCCGCTCCGGGACTGACCCGCGTTCCCGGTCGTCCGCCGTGTCCGGACCGTACGTCGAGGGTCAGCCGGACGTGGGGGGCTCGCGGAGCACGTAGCCGACGCTGCGCAGCGTGTGGATGAGCCGCGGCTCGACGTCGTCGACCTTGCGCCGCAGGTAGGAGACGTACGACTCGACCACGCCCGCGTCGCCGCCGAAGTCGTAGTTCCACACGTGATCGAGGATCTGCGCCTTGGACACCACCCGGCCGGCGTTGACCATGAAGTAGTGCAGCAGTTTGAACTCGGTGGGCGACAGCCGTACCTGCCGTCCGCCGCGCCACACCTCGCGCGCCTCCTCGTCCAGCTCCAGGTCGGCGACCTTCAGCTTGCTGGCGGGCGCGACCTCGCCCCGGGTGCGCCGCAGCACCGCCCGGATCCTGGCCTGCACCTCCTCCAGGCTGAACGGCTTGGTCACGTAGTCGTCGCCCACCCGCAGCCCGGCGATCTTGTCCTCGGTGGCGTCGCGGGCGGTCAGGAACAGCACGGGCGCGTCGATGCGCCTGGCGACCTCGAACCCGTCGAGGTCGGGCAGCATCACGTCGAGCACCACCAGGTCCGGCGAGGTCCGGACGGCCACCTCCACGGCCTCCTCGCCGTCGGCGGCGGTCAGCACCTCGAACCCGGAGAAGCGCAGGCTGGCGGAGAGCAGGTCCCTGATACTGGGTTCGTCGTCCACCACCATGATCAGCGCCTCGGGTTTCGTCACCTACTTAGAGTGACAAAACGACCTGAGGGTTAGCTGAAGGCTCACTCCAAGGCGAGTGGGAGTTCGACGCGGAAGGTGGAGCCCGACTCCGGGGAGCTGTCCACGGTGACGGTGCCGTCGTGGGCCCGCACGAGCGCCTGCACGATGGCCAGGCCCAGGCCGCTGCCGCGGTCCTCGGCCGCGCGGCGGCGCGACCTGGCGGAGTCGGCCCGGTAGAAGCGCTCGAAGACGTGTTCGAGCTGCTCGGGGCCGAGCCCCGGGCCGTTGTCCACGACCTCGATGAACAGCTTGCCGCCGGCCGCCCCGGCCCGGACGATGATCGGGGAGCCGGGCTCGGTGTGCACGATGGCGTTGGTGACGAGGTTGCTGACGACCTGGCGCAGGCGTACCTCGTCACCGGAGACGATCAGGGCCGCGCCGCCGACCACGTCCAGCTTGATCAGCCGGTCGGGGGCGATGATGCGGGCGTCCTGCACGGCGTCGGCGGCCAGCGCGAGCATGTCCACGGGCTGCATCTTCAGCGGACGCTGCTGGTCCACCCTGGCCAGCAGCAGCAGGTCGTCCACCAGCACGCTCATCCGGCCGGCGGCCTTCTCCACGCGCTGCATCAGCTCGGCGGGGTCGGCGTCGCGGTCCTGCCTGGAGTACTCGGCGAAGCCGCGGATGGAGGTGAGCGGGGTGCGCAGCTCGTGCGAGGCGTCGCCGACGAACTGCCGCATGCGGTCCTCGGAGCGGCGGGCCGCCGCCTCGGACGCCGACCTGGCGGCGAACGCGCTCTCGATCTGGGCCAGCATCCCGTTCAGCGATCGGGCCAGGCCGCCGACCTCGGTGCGCGGGTCGCCGTCCGGCACCCGGCGGTGCAGTTCGCCCCCGGCGATGGCCTCGGCCGTGCGCTCGATCTCGCTCAGGGGCCGCATGCTGTGCCGGACGATCGTGACCCCGGCCACGGCCAGGATGAGCAGGATGCCGCCGCCGCCGAGCAGTTCGATGAGCGCGAGCCGGGTGGTGATCGCGTTCACCTCCTCCAGGCTGACCGCGACCACGAGCGTGCGCCACTGGGTCTCGCTGCCCAGCACCCGCCACTCGCCGTCGCCGCTGACGGCCGGGGCCGTGTAGGGCTCGTGGCCGGGCGAGTTCGGCAGGACGGGCTTCGGCTTCATGTCGACGTCCCGGTCGGTGAGCATCGGCATGTACGTGCCGCCGCGCTCCCTGACCATGGCGATGGCGTCGGACTCGATGAGGATCGGGTGCTCGGCGGTCTCCCTGTCCTTGCGCCAGTCGACCTTGACCTTCTTGTCCATGCGCGCGCTGAGCAGGTGCAACTGGCTGTCCACACGGTCGATGAGGTAGCCGTGCAGCACCGAGACGCTCACCAGGCCGATGAAGAACATGCCGAAGCCGAGCAGCGCCAGCATCGACGCGATCAGCTTGACCCTCAACGGCAGGCCGCGCAGCAGGGGCATCAGGGGCTCGGTGGCAGCCGCAGGACGTATCCGACGCCCCGCAGGGTGTGGATGAGCCGCGGGCTCCGGTTGTCGATCTTCCGGCGGAGCACGGACACGTACGACTCGACGATGCCCACCTCGCCGCGGAAGTCGTAGTCCCACACGTGGTCGAGGATCTGCGGCTTGGACAGCACGCGCCCGGAGTTCGTCATGAAGTAGCGCAGCAGCTTGAACTCGGTCGGCGACAGCGCCACCGCGTTGCCGCCGCGCCACACCTCGTGGCTCTCCTCGTCCAGCTCGATGTCGGCGAACGTCAGCCTCGGCGGGGCCGCCTGCGCTTCCCCGGCCGTGCGGCGGAGCACGGCGTGGATCCTGGCGACCACCTCCTCCAGGCTGAACGGCTTGGTCACGTAGTCGTCGCCGCCGAGCGTGAGCCCGCGGATCTTGTCCTCGGTCTCGTCGCGGGCGGTCAGGAACACCACCGGGGTGTGCAGCCCGCCGCCGCGCAACCGCTTGACGATCTCGAAACCGTCCAGGTCGGGCAGCATGACGTCGAGCACGACGAGGTCAGGGCGGTGTCGTTGCACGGCGGCGACGGCGTCGAGGCCGCTCTTCGCCGTGGTCACGTCGAAACCCGCAAACCTCAGGCTTGCGGCGAGGAGTTCGAGGATGTTCGGATCGTCCTCGACTATCAGCAGGCGTGATTCCATCACCTCCAAGGATGCCCTCATCGGACGAGTGCTGGGACAATTCCGGCGATATGTCGGGCAATGGCCAGGCTTGAGGTGGCGGCGGGTGACGGGGCGTTACGCACGAGAACCACGTTCCCGCGTACGTCCACCACGAAGTCGTCCACGAGGCCGCCGTCCCGCGCGACCGCCTGCGCGCGCACGCCGCCGGGAGCTCTTTCCAGGTCGCCGGCGGTGAGCTCGGGCACGTACCGGCGGGCGGCCCGCAGGAAGGCGCCCTTGGCCACCGAGCCGTAGACCTCCTTGATCCCGGTACGCCAGTGCGTCCTGGCCATGCGCAGCGTTCCCGGCCAGGTGAGAATTCGCCCGAGATCGCGGACGTCCGACCACCGGTAGCCCTCGTACGCGGTGGCGAGCACCGCGTTCGGCCCCACCAGCACGCCCCCGCCGATCCGCCGCGTCAGGTGCACCCCCAGGAACGGGTAGCGCGGGTCGGGCACCGGGTAGATGAGCCCCCGCACCAGGCCCTGGGCCGCGTCCCTGAGTGCGTAGTACTCGCCCCTGAACGGCACGATCCGCACGTCGCCGCCCGCCCCGGTCATCCTGGCCGCCGCGTCGGAGCCGAGCCCGGCGCACACCACCAGCCGGTCGAAGGCGAACCCGCGCCCGCCCGCCAGCACCTCGACCCGCCCCGCCCGCTCCCTGATCGCCCTGACCCGGTGATCGAGCCGGACCGTGCCGCCCAGCTCGGCCACGTCCAGCGCGAGCCGGCGCGTGACGGCCGGGAAGTCGCAGATCGCGGTGTGCGGCGAGTGCAGGGCGGCCACGCCGACCGCGTGCGGCTCGATCTCGCGCAGGCCGAGCGCGTCCAGCTCGGTCAGGCCCGGCACGCCGTTGGCGCGCGCCCGCTCGGCCAACGCGGCCAGCCGCGGGCGCTCGGCATGGCGCGCGGCCACGACCAGCTTGCCGACCTCGTCGTACGGCAGCCCGTGCGCGGCGCAGTACTCCTTGAGCAGCGCCACGCCCTCCCGGCACAGCCTGGCCTTGAGCGAACCCGGCGGGTAGTAGATCCCCGCGTGCACGACGCCGCTGTTGTGCCCGGTCTGGTGGGCGCCGACGCGCCCCTCCTTCTCCAGCACGGTCACCTCGGCCCCCCGGGCGGTGGCCAGTTCGCGCGCCACCGCCAGCCCGACGATGCCGGCGCCGACGACTCCGATCTTCTCCGTCACACGATGATTCTCCGCACAACCCGCCATCCCCGCCATATCTCCGCGAATCGAACATGAGTACGATGCCGGTATGTACGTCCCACCGGAATGGCCGGCGGAGGTCCGGCCCCCCAGCGTGCCCGACTGGGAGACCTCCGCCGTGGCCTGGCTGCTCGACGCCGTGCCGCCGGACTACCGGGCGTACGAGGTGCTCAGGCGGCATCCCGTGGCGCTGGCCGCGATGGCCCGCCTGCACGTCGGGTCGGCGATCGAGGCCGCCCGCGCCGGATACCGCGCCGCCGCGGTCGATCTGAAGGGCCACCTGCAGCCGCACGCCATCGAGGCGGTCCTCGACGCCTACCGGCAGGAGGGGCCGCGGCTCGTCCGGCTGTCACGCTCGGTCGAGGTGGTCGAACGCGCCCTGCGGGGCGACATCTTCACCGCCACCATGCGCCGCGGCTCCTGAGCGCGCGAAACCTCGATCAGCGGGTACGGCGGGCCAGGAAGGTGATCACGCCGATCGCCGCCGCCGCGGCGGCCAGCCAGATCAGCACGTTGCCGAGCGTCAGCCCGGTGCCCGCGCTCTCGGCGGCGCGCGCCGCCGTCGCCGGATCGTCGCTCTCCCCGGCGTCGCCGGTGTCCGGCTCCTCGGCCCTGGACGGGCTCGGCGTGGGGGACGGCCGCGCCGCGTCGGGAACCGGCACCCGGTAGACGGGGCTGTCGACCCCCTCGCTGCCGGTGAGCAGGTACCTGCCGTCCGGCGTGTACGCGATCGACTCCGCCTGCTTCAACTCCGGCATCGTCACCCGGCTGATCGTCTCCCCCTCGGGGTTGAAGATCGTCGCGGAGAAGTACGTGCGGACGACGTACGACGAGCCGTCGGGGGCGTAGGCGGCGTCCGTGGCCATGATGGGCGCGCCGGCGATCTTGCGCAGCACGTTCACCCGGTCGGTACGCAGCTTCTTCGGCGCCTGGTACACCGAGCCGGCGAACTCCTTCGACACGATGTACAGCCGGCCCGTCTTCGGGTGGACCATGAGGCCCTCGGCGTTGCGCCCGCCGTCCTCGTACCGGAAGCGGTAGCGGGTGGCGGGCACCGTGGCGTCGGCGAGCGTGCGCGGCTCCATCACCTTGTAGACCGAGATGTCGGGCCAGGCTCCGTCGAGGTTGTCGCCGATGTCGGCGAACCACAGCACCCCGCGCCCGGTGGCCGGGTCCTTGCCGGCCGCCATGGCCTCCCAGTCGCGCGCCTCCGCGCCGCGCACCTGGTACGTGGCCCGCGTGCGCCCCTGGCCGTCCACCGCGTAGAACGTCGGGGCCGCCGCGCTGTCGTTGTGGGTGTAGTAGACGTTCTCGTGCGTCGGCGAGACGGCAAGCCCGCTCGACTCCGTGATCCGCTCGTCCCTGAAGGTGAACAGCTTGCGCGGGCCGTCGTCGTCCGGGGCCGCGAAGGCCGGCGCGGCGGGCGGCAGGCACACGGCGGCCACGACGACGAGCATCCTGATCACGAAGTCCCCCACGTCAGCCATCATGCCCCACCGGGGAACGCGGACGGGTTCACCGCGCCTCGGCGTCGCCCTGGCCCACCTTGGCGCTGTGCCGGTGGAAACCGGTGCCCTGCAGCACCACCAGGAGCCCGTTGGCCAGTGCCATGGCCGTCCACAGGCCGTCGATCCCCCAGGCCCCGGCGACGGGCACGGCCGCCGCGACCAGCAGGCCGTACCCGACGGCGAAGTAGCTCAGGCTGGCCGCCGACCGCTTGAGCGCGGTCAGGCCGGTGCCCTGCACCGCCTGGGCCGCGTCCAGCGCCGAGGCGAGCAGCATCAGCGGCAGCAGCCCGAGCACCCGCTCCCGGACGGCGGCGTCGTCGCTGAACAGCGCCAGCAGCCTGTCCCCGAACCCGAGCAGCAGTCCGGCCACCACGAGCGTCCCCGTGACGGCGAGCAGCGCCGCGCCGCGATGGGCCCGCCGCGCCCCCGCCGGGTCGGGCGCGCGGGCCACCTCGGGCACCGCGGCCTGCGCGACGGACAGCGAGGCCAGCATGATCAGGCCGGTGAGCGTGCTCAGCACCGCGTGGGCGGCGGTGTCGCGGGCGCCCGTGACGCTCGCGGCGAAGGTCACCACTCCCAGCACGCCGAACTTGATCAGCACGGTCCCGGCCAGCGGGATGCTCACCCTCGCCAGCTTCACGATCTCGGCCGGCCTCGGCCGTCTCTGCCCGATGGGCCGGCCCAGCGCGCGGCGCAGGCTGATCGCGGCCACCACCGCCGCCGCCACGCCGGAGAGCACCCAGGCGACACCGACGCCGGTGAGCCCGAGCCGCGGCACCAGCAGGGCGGACAGGCCGCCCACCCCGATCCCGAAGACCAGGGTCGGCCAGAGCACGTCGCGGCTGCGCCCGAGCGCCACCAGGATGGTGCTCGCGCCCCCGGTGGAGGCGAAGACCAGCAGGTACGCCGCCAGGAACCAGGGCATCGGCCCCATCTCGCGCACCACCTCGTCCGGCACCCCGGTGGCCCCGGCCAGCAGCGGCACGCAGAGCAGCGCGGCGGCCCCCAGCGTGCCCGTGGCCATGCTGAGCCAGCGCGCGTCCCGCACGATCGGCACGGCCGCCGCGGGATCGTCCCGGTACGGCGCCACGAACGGCCCCAGCCCGCGCAACGCCCCCTGCACGGCGGCGGCAGCGGCGCCGAGCACGGAACTGACCACGGCGAACGCCGCCAGCGTGACCGTGTCGTGCTTGCCCAGCACCGACGTGACGATCAGCGAACCGGCCGTTCCGGCGACCATCGCCAGGAAGATCGGCACGGCCGCGCGCAGTAACGCGATCATGAGAAGAGGAGATCTGTCGAGGTCAGCCGCGCTTCCTCTGAGATCATGGGCCGAGTCTATGGCCTGGAGCGCACTCCAGGTGCTTAGGGTGGTGTCTCATGGACTACGTCAACCTCGGACGCAGCGGCCTGCTGGTGAGCCCGCTCTGCCTCGGCACCATGAACTTCGGCCCGCGCACCTCGGAGGAAGACTCCTTCGCGATCATGGACCGGGCTCACGGGCTGGGGCTGAACTTCTTCGACACGGCGAACGTCTATGGCGGGCAGAAGGGCGCGGGCATCACCGAGAGCATCCTCGGCCGGTGGTTCGCCCAGGGCGGAGGACGTCGCGAGAAGACGGTCATCGCCACCAAGGTCTACGGCGACATGGGCGAGTGGCCCAACGAGCGCGGGCTGTCGGCGCTCAACATCCGCCGGGCCTGCGACGCCTCGCTCAAGCGCCTGCAGACCGACTACATCGACGTCTACCAGGCCCACCACGTCCACAGGGAGACCCCCTTCGACGAGTTCTGGGAGGCCATGGAGGTCCTGCGGCAGCAGGGCAAGATCCTCTACGTGGGCTCGTCCAACTTCGCCGGCTGGCACATCGCCAAGGCGCAGGAGACCGCCGCCCGCCGGGGGTCCCTGGGGCTGGTCAGCGAGCAGACGCACTACAACCTGCTCACCCGCGCGCCCGAGCTGGAGGTGCTGCCCGCGGCCGAGGACTACGGCCTCGGCGTCATCCCGTGGAGCCCGCTGGCCGGCGGCCTGCTCGGCGGCGTCCTGCGCAAGGTCGACAAGGGCCGCTCGGGCGGCGAGCACATGCTCAAGCAGCTCGACCGGCACCGCGACAAGATCGAGCAGTACGAGAAGTTCTGCGACGAGCTGGGCGAGGACCCGGCCGACGTGGCGCTGGCCTGGCTGCTCAAGCAGCGCGCGGTGGTGGCGCCGATCATCGGCCCGCGTACGCTGCAGCAGCTCGAAGGCAGCCTGCGCGCCCTGGAGATCGACCTCGACGAGGCCGCGCTGGCCCGCCTCGACGAGATCTTCCCCGGCCACCGCACGGCCCCGGAGGACTACGCCTGGTAACCCGGGCCGGAACTTCCCGGACGCCCGCCGCGATCAGTTCCGGCGGGCGTCTTTCCGTGTGCGATCGGTTTCGACGCGGCGTCAGGTCAGCAGCGCGCCGATGATCACGATCAGCAGGAGCAGGCCGAGCACGATGGGCAGCAACCAGGAGCGAGGACGGTCCACGACCTGGAGCCTAACTCCGCCCGGCGGGTGCCAGCGCCCATTCGGCGAGTGACTCGTACCTCACCGGCGGCCCGGCGTGGCTGCGTACGAGCCGTACGCTCTCCGCCCGCCACGGCGAGCCGCTGAACCCCGACAACGCCTCGATCAGCGGTCGCAGGTCGGTCTCCCGCTTGCTCCTGGCCAGCGTGAGGTGGGGGTGGAAACGTTTGTCGTCCGTCTCCGTCGCCCCCGCCCGGCGAGCGCCCGCCCGGACGGAGTCGGCGAGCCTGGTCATGGAGTCGCCGGTGACGCCCGCCCAGAAGATCCGGGCCCGCCCCGCGGAGGAGAAGCCGCCGAAGCCGGAGAAGGCCAGGTCGAGCGCGGAGTGCCGGCCCACGGCGCGGGCCACGCGCGTCTCCAGTTCGGGCAGCACTCGCTCGGGCACCTCGCCGAAGAAGCCGAGCGTGATGTGCCAGGTCTCGCGGTCGGGCCAGCGCAACCCCGGCACCTGCCCGACGTAGGGCGCGATGGCGCGGGCGATCTCGTCGAGCACCTCATCAGGCGGCACCAACGCCGTGAAAAGCCTCATGCCCCACGATCTTGCCGGAGAATGCCGGAGCGCGGCCTCAGCCCCGACCGGGCCGCCGGACGAACCAGATGCCGCAGAACCCGAAGACCACCCCGGTCACGCAGGTCCAGAGCCACCACGAGTTGCCGGGAGACGGCGGGAAGATCAGCAGGACGACCAGCGCGACCGCCCAGAGGCCCGTGCCGACGGCGATGGCGGCGGTGTCGTTGGTCTTGATGGGCTCCGGGTCGGGATGCCACTGCTGCTTCACGCATCCAGCCTAGCTTCCAATCGGGTCTCGATCTCATCACTGGCTCTTTTCGCAGTTCACCACGACTGTCACTGTTCGCGTCGTGAGTGACACACGTAATGCGATAGACCGTTTCTTCGCAATCTCCGCACGAGGCTCGACCCTCTCCCGTGAGGTACGGGGCGGCATCGCGACCTTCTTCACCATGGCGTACATCGTCGTGCTGAACCCCTTGATCATCGCCACCGGCAAGGACGTGGACGGCGAGTTCATCGCCGACTCCGCGACCGCCCCCGTGGCGCTCGTCGCCGCCGGCACGGCGTTCGTGGCGGGCGTGCTGACGATCGTCATGGGCGTCGTCGGCCGGGTGCCCTTCGCGATGGCGGCCGGGCTCGGCCTGAACGCCTTCGTCACCTTCCAGATCGCCACGGTGATGACCTGGGAGGAGGCGATGGGCCTGGTCTTCCTCGAAGGCGTCATCATCGCCGTCCTGGTGCTGACCGGGCTGCGGACGGCGGTCTTCCACGCCATCCCGGCCCAGCTCAAGACCGCGATCAGCGTGGGCATCGGACTGTTCATCGCGCTGATCGGGTTCGTGGACGCGGGCTTCGTGCGCAAGGCCGCGGGCACGCCCCTGGAACTGGGCATCGGCGGCAGCCTGACGTCGTGGCCGATCTTCGTCTTCATCGTCGGCCTGCTGGCCACGGCGGCGATGGTGGCGCGGAAGGTCAAGGGCGCCATCCTCATCGGCATCGCCGGCACCACGATTCTGGCCATCGTGGTCGAGATGATCGCCAAGGCGGGCGCCTTCTCGCCGGAGAACCCGGGCGGCTGGCAGCTCAACCAGCCCGTCGTGCCCGACCAGGTCTTCGGCTTCCACAACCCGCTCACGCTGTTCACCGAGTTCGACCCGTTCGGCGGGTTCGTCCGGGTGGACGTGCTGCTGGCGGCGCTGTTCGTGTTCACCCTGCTCATCACCGACTTCTTCGACACCATGGGCACGATGGTGGGCGTCGGCCGTCAGGCGAACCTGGTACAGGAGGACGGGACGCTGCCGCGTACCAAGGAGATCCTGCTCGTCGACTCGATCGGCGCGGCGGTCGGCGGCGCGGGCTCGGTCTCGTCGAACACCACCTACATCGAGTCGGCCGCCGGCGTCGGCGAGGGCGCTCGCACTGGCCTCGCCAGCGTGGTCACCGGGTTGCTGTTCCTGGTGGCGATCTTCTTCGCGCCGCTGGTCACCGTCGTGCCGTACGAGGCCGCCGCGCCCGCGCTGGTCCTGGTGGGCTTCATGATGATGACCGCGATCCGGGACATCGACTGGAACGACTTCGAGATCGCCATCCCGGCGTTCCTGACCATCGTGATCATGCCGTTCACCTACTCGATCTCGAACGGCATCGGCGCCGGCTTCATCAGCTACGTGCTGGTCAAGGTGGTGCGCGGCAAGACGCGCGAGATCCATCCGCTGCTGTGGACCGTGGCCGCGCTGTTCGCGCTCTACTTCGCGATCGGGCCGATCCGGGCGCTGTTCGGGATCTGAGCCCCGCACGCTACCGTCAACACCTCCGGAGCCGCTCCGCGCACGCGGGGCGGCTTCGGGGTATCAAGGGGTGAGACGGAAACCTATGTGGGGAAATATCTTGCTTTGCCGTATAGTTAGCAAAGGTAATGACTCATGCTAACCAAAACCCAGCCCAAGATGGACCTGCGCAGCGACGCAGGTCTGGCATCAGCCCTCCGCGTGTCCCTAACAAGGCTGAACCGACGCCTTCGACGGCAGGCGGCAGCCCACTCTCTGACTCCCACCCAGTTCGCGACGCTCGCCGCGGTGGAACGGCATTCCGGGATAACCCCCGGCGAATTGGCCGAGCTCGAGAAGGTTCAGCCACCCTCGATGACGCGCGTGATCGCCGCCCTCGAGGAGCGCGGCCTGGTCGCCCGCACCCCGCATCCGACCGACCGGCGTCAGGTGACCGTCTCGGTGACCGAGGACGCCGAGAAGCTGCTGAAGGAGGAACGACGCCGCAAGGAGGCGTGGCTGACGCAGCGGCTGAAGGAACTGTCTCCGGAGGAGAGGTCGATCCTCAGGCAGGCGGCGCCGATCCTGGAGAAGCTCAGCAAGATATAGAGCCTGAAGAACCCAGGACCGGGATGTTCCGGTCACTCAGGGTTCGCAACTATCGCATGTTCGCGGCGGGCGGCGCCGTCTCCAACGTCGGCACCTGGCTGCAGCGCACCGCCCAGGACTGGCTGGTGCTCGACCTGACCGCCGGCCCGGGCAACGCGCACGGCAGCGCGGCGGCGCTCGGCACGGCCACCGCGCTGCAGTTCCTGCCGATGCTGCTGTTCGGCATGTTCGGCGGCGTGCTCGCCGACCGCTACCCCAAGCGGCCGATCCTCATCGCCTCCCAGCTCCTCATGGCAGGGCTCGCGCTCTCCATCGGCCTGCTCACGATGACGGGCACCGCCCAGGTGTGGCACGTGTACGTGATGGCGTTCCTGCTCGGCCTCATCGCCTGCGTGGAGGTGCCGACGCGGCAGGCGTTCGTGGTCGAGATGGTCGGCCGTTCCGACCTGACGAACGCGATCGCGCTGAACAGCTCCATCTTCAACCTGGCCCGCGTGGTCGGCCCGGCGCTCGCCGGAGTGCTGATCTACGTGCTGGGCGGCACGGGGCCGATCTTCCTGGTCAACGCGCTGACCTTCGGCGGCGTGATCTCCAGCCTGGTCTTCATGCGCAAGTCCGAGCTGAACCTGTCCGTCCCCGTCCCCAGGGCCAAGGGCCAGCTCCGCGAGGGGCTCCGGTACGTGCTCCGGCACGAGGAACTGCTCATGCCGGTGCTGCTGATCGCCTTCGTGTCGATGTTCTCGCAGTCGTTCTCGATGTCGATCGCGCTCATGGCGCGCGAGACGTTCGGGGCGGGGGCGTCCTCGTTCGGGCTGGCGTCCAGCATGTTCGCGGTGGGGGCACTCGGCGGGGCGCTGCTCGCCGCCCGCCGGGCCCGGCTGTCGCGCCGGGTGCTCTTCGCGGGTGCGATCGGGTTCGGGCTGTTCCAGATCGCGACCGGAGTGGCCCCGTTCTACCCCGCCTACCTGCTGCTGCTGATCCCCACCGGGATCGCGCTGATCACCATCAACACCGCCGCCAACGCCAGCGTCCAGCTCGCCACCTCACCCGAGATGCGCGGCCGGGTCATGGGCATCTACATGCTCGTCTTCACCGGCGGCGCACCGCTGGGGGCGCCGCTGATCGGGTGGCTGTCGGAGTGGGGCGGGCCCCGGACGGGAGTCATCCTGTCGGGCGCGCTGGTCCTGGTCGGCACGGGGCTGGCCGTGCTGCTGACCCGGCTGATCAGCTCGCGGCTGGAGAAGAAGCCGGTGGCGCTCGCCGTGGCATGAGTCATTGGTCGGCGGCGTCACCGAATCGATGGGCGGGCACCCGGAAAGTGCCCGCCTTTTCGCCGTCCGCCCTTCATGAAGGTTCAGGCAGCGCGAAATCACACCAGACGTGGCGATAGCCCCGCTCATCGACAAAGCTTCCCAACCGCTCCGAAACCGCCGCCGCGATATACAGGCCACGGCCGTTCTCCTCGGCGGTCTCCGGCCGGCGCGGAATGAAATTCTCATCGGCCGTCTCCATTCCCGGATCGACCACATCCACCCGGACGAAACGGTCCCCGAAGCCGAGCCGCACCCTGACCCAGTCGCCCTCCCGCGTGACCGGCACATGGACCACGCTGTTGTTCACCAACTCGGCCACGACCTGCTCGACGTCCGCACGCAGGGGATGCTCCGCACCGAGCCACGACCTGACGGCCTGCCTCGCCTTCCGCGGGGCGAGGAGACCGCGAACGAGAATCGCGGCATTCCAGGCCGACACATCCGCCTTTGTTGTGATGTCACACATAATAGTGGCCTCCCTGTGGCATCAGAGCCCGCGTTATTGGCCAGCGTGACACCAATCAATTTCACCGAGCCCATCACGCACGTACTTGTGTCACACGAAATCAACGCCCATCATGTGAGATGAACGTGGGATAGTCGTGACACCAGTTCGGGAGGGCGCTTGCCTGCACCCAAACAGCTCGACCCCGAGGCCGGCGCGGCAGCCAGATTCGGCTACGAACTACGCATGGCCCGCGAAAACGCCGGGCTCACCCAGGCACAATTAGGGCAGAAATCGGGCTATCACCCGAATGCCATCGGCATGTTCGAGCGCGCGGAACGGCGGGTCAAGGCGGAGTTCGCCGACCATCTTCAAGACCCTCGTCCCGTGGCTGGAGATCGAAGCCGGCGCACGCGAGCTGTGGACGTGGGAACCGACCATGGTCCCCGGGCTCCTCCAGACGCCCGACTACACGCGGGCCATCGTGGCGGGCAAACCCGGCGTCACCGGGGAGGAGATCGAGACGGCGGTCCGGGATCGGATGGCACGCAAGGAGATCTTCCGCAGAGCCAGCCCGCCCACCCTGTACGCGGTGCTGGACGAGTCGATCCTGCACCGTCCGATCGGCGGCGAGAGTGTCACCCGCGACCAGCTCGCGTTCCTGATCGAGGTGGCCCGCCACCCCATCACCATCCAGATCCTTCCCTTCAGCGCCCAGGTGACCGCCGGCTTGCTGGGCGGATGCCTGATCGCGCATTCGGCCACCGGACCCACCGCGGCTTACATAGACAGCCCGGTTGCCGGGAAGGTATGGGGCGGCGAATCAGAGATCGAAACCCTCGTTCGCCGCTACCAGACGTGCCGCTCCGAAGCTCTCCCCCAAAGTGTTTCGATCCGCAAGATTAACGAAAGGTTGGACCAGGAATGGAACTGGAGCTGAACGCAGAGCTCACCGCCGCCACGTGGCGTAAGTCCTCGTTCTCCGGCGACAACGGCAACTGCCTTGAGATCGCCCCCCTGTCCGGCGGCCGGGTCGGCATCCGGGACACCGAGCGACCTGACCGGCTGCCCTTCGTGGTGAGCGCATCGGTGTGGACGGCGTTCACCCAGGGGGTGAAGGAGAGAGAATTCGACTTCTGACCCGGCACCACCCCTGAAGAGGTCCGGCCCCCGGACCTCTTCTTCATTCCCACCACGCGATCCCCGGACCACCCGCTCCGGCCGCCGGGGACGGTTGACATTCGTCATCCCCGGGCATTCCCCGAAGTCATCTCCGGACGTTCCCCGAAGTCATCCCCAAGTGGTGTTTCTGCCCACTACATCAACACATGCCCGTCAACCCATGCTTGTTCGCATGAAGAAGCCCATCGCACTCTTCCTCCTGGGCGTCGCGGCCCTCACCGCCTGCGGCACCCCGGCCCCGGCCGACAAGAGCACCACGAACCCGGGAACCGGCACGGGCACGGTGGCCTGGAGCGCGTGCACCGACCTGATCGGCCCCGACGGCAAGCCGCTCACCCCCGGACCCGGCATCGAATGCGGCAAGCTTCCCGTCCCCCTCGACCACGCCGCGCCCGGCGGCGAGCAGATCGACCTCGCGCTCATCCGGATCAAGGCCACCGGCGACCGGCTCGGCTCGCTCGTGTTCAACTTCGGCGGCCCCGGCGGGTCGGGCGTGGACACGCTGGCCGCGGCCGCCGCCGCGTTCACCAACCTCGGCACCCGCTACGACCTGGTCAGCTTCGACCCGCGCGGCGTCGAGCGCAGCTCCGGCGTCAGGTGCGGCGACGGGCTCGACGCGCTCTTCGCCCCCGGCCAGGACGCCGACCTGGACACGCTGGCCAAGGACTTCGCCGCCGCCTGCCGGCAGCACTCCGCCAAGGTGCTGCCGCACGTCGGCACCGTCAGCGCCGCCAAGGACCTCGACCTCCTGCGGGCCGCGTTCGGCGACGAACAGCTCAACTACTTCGGCTTCTCGTACGGCACCCACCTCGGCGCGGTCTACGCCACCCACTACCCCAAGAACGTCGGCCGCTTCGTCCTGGACGGCGCCTACGACCCCCAGGTCACCTTCGAGGAGCAGGCGGTCACCCAGTCGACGGGCTTCGCCCGCGCGTTCGACGCGTTCGCCGAGGACTGCGTGGCGCAGAGCTGCGAGCTGGGCGCCGACCCCGCCACCGTCAGGCGCACGGTCGAGGACTTCGTCGAGGGCCTCAAGACCGAGCCGATCAAGGTCGGCGACCGGGAGCTGACCTACGAGCTGGGGCAGCTCGCGGTCATCACCCCCCTGTACGCCAAGCAGAGCTGGCCGGTGCTGGAGCAGGCGACCGCCGCCGCGCTCAAGGGCAACGCGACCATCCTGCTCGCCCTGGCCGACTCCTACACCGGACGCCGCCCCGACGGCACGTACAGCACGATGATGACCAGCCACACGGCGATCATGTGCGCGGACACCTCCGAGCGCCCGACCGCCGCGCAGCTCGAACAGGTCAACGAGCGGATCAAGAAGATCTTCCCGATCCTGTCGTACGACGACGCGGCCACCGGGACGTGCATGCACTGGCCGGTGCCGGGCGACGACGCCGCCAAGCGCATCGACGCCACCGGCTCGGCCCCGATCGTGGTCGTCGGCGGCAAGGGCGACCCGGCCACGCCGTACCAATGGTCCACGACCCTGACGAAGCAGCTCAGGACGGGCGTCCTGGTCACCTACGAGGGCGAGGGGCACGGGGCCTACCTGACCGGCAACGGCTGCCTCACCCGGACCGTGGACGCGTACCTGATCGACGGCAAGGTGCCGGGCGCGGGCAGCACCTGCGCCGCCTGAACGACGGACACCGGGGAGGGCCTGCGGGGGCGCCTCCCCGGGCGCGTGCTCAGGACAGGTCGGCCTCGGCCAGCAGCAGCGGCACCGCCTCCGGGTCGCGCAGCAGGGCGGCCACCGCGAGCCGGTCGTTCCACTGGCCGGTGGCCCACGCCAGCCCTCTGGCCAGCCCGTCGACGCCGGTGCAGTGCACGGAGCCCTCGAAGAACCGCCAGGCGCACTCCACATCGTCCACCAGCAGCTTCTCGTGCTCGACGTACGTCGAGGGAGCGGTCGGCAGCAGCGAGCGCACCGCGGCGGGCACCTCCCGCCCGGCCCCTTCCGAGGTGACCGCGCCCGAGGTGAGCTCGCCGGCCAGCGGCAGGTCGAGCAGCTCCGACAGCGCCTCGGCCAGATCGTACGGGGCCAGCACCAGCGGCCGGTCGGTGACGAGCTGCAGCAGGTCGGGCGCCTCCACCACCACGACGTCGTCGGCCGCGGCCACCACGATCGACCCGCCGAGCACCGCCCGCACCCTGGACGGCGGCGCGACCCGGGCCGGATCGACGGCGGCCAGCGCGATCCACAGGGCGCGCAACTGGGCCCGGTCGACCTCGATCGACTCGTCGGCCATCAGGTCGAGCAGCTCCTCCGGCCCGCCGTGCGAGGCCAGCAGCTCGGCCAGCGTCGTACGGACGCCGAGCATCGACAGCGCCGCCTCGTCGAGCCCGGCGGGGGCGTCGGCGTACAGGCCCTGCAGCAGCGGGTCGGCCCCGGGCAGTCGCAGCTCCAGCGGCTTGCGCCCGCCCAGCACCGGACGGTTGGCCAGCCACCACGCCGTGTAGGACGGCACCTCCACGCCCTCGACGCGCAGCGGGTGCAGGCAGGCCCGCAGCGGCGGCGTGGTCAGCAGCTCCAGGGCGGCCGGCCAGTCGGCCACCAGTTCCAGGTCGCGCACCGCGAGGAACTCGGGCACCAGCGGCGGCACGTCGAGCTCGGGCAGCAGGTCGAGCACGTGGTCGAGCCAGTCGGCCTCGCCGTCGAGGTCGTGGTCGCAGTCGTCGGGGTCGAGCAGCACGTCGGGCTCGTGCACCACGGCGAACCCGTCGAGCACCCCCGCCGCCGCCAGCACCCGCGGGCCGTAGGTCTGCTCCAGCTCGGCGGCGGCCACCCCGAGATGCGTGTCGGACTCCAGGACCGCGGCCAGCGCCCCGTCGGCGAGCATCAGCTCACCGGCCGGGTAGAGCTCGCCGTCGGCGCCGCGCAGCGCCAGCTCGGCCAGCCAGGGCGCCTCACCCGGCGCCAGCCCGGACGCCTCCACCAGCGACAGCACGGCCCGCGCCACCGGCTCGGCGTCGGGGCTGTCGAGCGACTGCGCGACGGCGGCCTTGGTCAGCGGATCGTCGAGCACCGTGCGGGGCGTGGCCTCGGCGGCGCCCAGCCGCAGCAGCGCCGGGTGGGCCGCCTCCGGGTGCACGATGCGCAGCCCGAGCGGCGTCAGGTCGAGCTCGGCGCCCCCGTCGGCCAGGATGAGCGTGCCGCGCGGCCCGCGCACCAGGCGGCCGTCGGCCAGCGGCACCGGCAGCGCGCCCAGCGACTCGGGGTCGTCGGCCGGCAGCACGCCGTAGAGCGAGCGCCACCACGACGGCTCGCGCGCCTCCACGGCCTCGCCGGACAGCAGATCGACGATGTCGGACAGTTCCACCCGGCGTACCCCGAGCGCGGCCATGGCCGGATGGCGGGCGGGCCAGCCCGCGGGCAGCAGCCCGGGGACGAACTCGGCGACGGTGGCGAGCAACTCGGCCGAGGCGGCGGCCACCACGGCCGCCTCCTGCCCCGTCACCACCCAGCCGCCGCCGTCGGGCTCGGGCGCGGGCTGCTCGACCTGCCACTCCGCGTCGGGCTCGTAGACCTTCGAGTCGGCGAACGACGGCGTCTGCACCGCCGGGGCGGGCGCCGACAGCGCGGGCAGCAGCGGCGTGACGGGCAGCCGCGCCAGCACGGCCCGGCGCACGCGAGCGTCGAGTTCGCCCTTGCCCATGAGGGAGGGCACCAGATCGAGCAGCCTGGAGGTGCGGGGCAGCTCGCGCAGCAGCCGCACGTAGGCGTCGGCGACCCGCTCGACCAGGAAGTCGGCCAGCGGCCCCTTGGCCACATGACGCCGGTCGGTGGCCATCGGGAACGAGGCGATCAGCAGCGCGGGCAGGTCGATGGGCTCGTCGCTGGGCGTCGGGGCGTGCACCACGGGCGGCACGGTGGCGGGCAGCGGGCCGGGTTCGCCGGTGCCGGTGACGGGCACCGCCCAGCGCAGCGACCAGAAGGGCCGGGCGCGCTCCTCGGTCGGCCGGTCGGCGAAGAGCCCGGCCACCTGCTCGGGCGTGAACTCGCCGGACTCCGACACCACGTGCCAGCCGTCGGCGACGACCGCGCGGGTGGCGCCCTCGACGTCGATCTCGATGCTCTCCAGCGCCGGCATGCCGAGCAGCAGCGCGGGCCCGGCCTCGGCCAGCATGCGGCGCACGGCCTCCACGGCGGCCTGGTCGCGCAGCGGCAGCCGGACGATGGTGTCGAACCCGTCGGGGATGTCGATCAGGGGCGGCTCGTCGAAGGGCAGCCGCAGCAGCGGCACGTGCCCGCCGCGCTCGGTCAGCTCGCCCGCGAGCGCGGGGATCTCGGCGACGAGCGCCGCCGTCTCGGTACGGGACCAGCGCACCGCGCCCGCCCCGCGCGAGCCGATGGCCGGCGCGTCGCAGACCGACACCACCGCCGCGAACCCGACCCCGAACCGGCCCGCCGCGCCCGCCTCGTCGCGCTTGCCCGAGGCACGCAACGTGGACAGGCTCTCCACGCCGGTGGCGTCGAGCGCGGCGCCGGTGTTGGCGGCCGTCAGCACGTCGCCGCGCAACGTCAGCCGCAGCACCCCCGGCACGCCCGCCCGCAGCGCCGCGTCGGCGGCGTTCTGGGCCAGCTCGACGATCAGCCGATCGCGGTAGCCGCCGAGCGCGAAGTCCTCCTCCGCGTTGGCGTCTTCGCGGAACCGGGCGGGTGAGGCCGTCCAAGCCGACAGGACGGCCGCTCGCATCCGGTCAGTGCCGTAGGTGTCGCTCATCGATCACGATCCTGATTGGAGAGTTAGGGGGCCACCGTAGGGTAGCGGCCCGCACCGACACTCACGTTCAGGAATGGCCGAGCTCTTCGGAGGCCGATTCGTCGACCGAACCCGCCTCCTCCTCCATCAGGTCGTATCCGAGATCGTCGAGGATCGGGATGGCCTGCTCGACGGGCGGCGGCTGCACGGCGGCCTCGGAATGGGCGCCGCAGCCGTGGTCGGCGGCGACGACCTTGCCGTCGTCGGGGGCGTACTCGTTAGTGCAGACCCCGAACATCTGCCGCAAGCCCCCCGCCAGCAGCCAGTAAAAGCCGCAGGTGGAACATTGCGCGGGAGCGGCGTGTGCGATCGGCGTATGTGGCCCGTGCTCGCCCGAGTGCCAGCGTCTGGCCGCTCGGTCCTTGCCAATGACCGAGAGCACACGGGCTCGGCCCAGGCCGTACTCGAAAACCGCCTGATGGTCGGCGTCGTCGTCGGTCTCGGTGAAACCCGGCGCGAGCCTGTCGTCATCTTCCGCGGTCGGCAGCAGGTCGCCCACGCCCAGGTCGCCGGGGCGCAGCCGCTCGCTCCACGGCAGCCACTCGGGCGCCAGCAGCGCACCGGAGCCGGGTAGCAGGACCGCCTCGCTGACCGTGACCTTCTTCGCGCGCGAGGCGCGCGTCACGGTGACGGCCCAGCGCCAGCCGCGATAGGCCCGATCCTGGCAGGTGAAGTAGTGGGTGACGATCCGGTCGCCTTCGCTCTCGAAACCGAGGTGCTCGCCGGGCCCACCCGGACGCGCGAGCTCCTCGGCCGCGGCGCGGGCCAGATCGACCGCGGCGACACAGGCCTGATCGGGAGCGGAGACGCGGGCCCTGGTGCGGCTCATCGGGCCGCCTCCGCCGAAAGGTGCTGTTCGCTCACACTTCATTCTCACCCATCACAGGACCTGCGGGACCCACAACGGCCGATCCCCCGCTGAGAACCTGGGCCGGATCGGGTAAGACTGGTAGTCGTGGAGGGCGGCTGGGAGCGGGCGCGCCAGATCTCCCGGCGGGTGGCGCACGGCGCCGCCGACGCCGGACGCGCGACCGTGCGCGCCGGCAAGGCCACGGTCAACGGCACCACCAGGGCGGGCAAGGCCACCGCCGGCGGCGCGCGGAAGGTCGGCCAGGCCACCCGCAGGCTCACGTACGCGGGCGGAGCGGGCCGCACCGGGCTCGGCCGGCTGATCGAGCTGTCGGCCGGCAACAGCGCCTGCGACGCGCTGGTCACGGTGGCGCTGGCCAGCACCGTGTTCTTCGGGGTTCCGGTGGGCGAGGCACGCGGCTCGGTGGCCCTTTACCTCGTCATCACGATGTTGCCGTTCGCGCTGCTGGCGCCGTTCGTGGGGCCGATACTCGACCGGTTCAGGTCGGGCCGCCGGTACGTGATGGCGGGCACGCTGTTCGGGCGCGGCCTGCTGTGCTTCGCCATGGCGGCGGCCGTGGGGCCCGGCGACCTGCCGACGTTGTTCATCGGGGCGCTGGGCGTGCTGGTGTTGTCGAAGTCGTACAACGTGTCGCGGGCGGCGATCATGCCGAGCGTGTTGCCCGCGGACATCACGCTGGTGTCGGCGAACGCGCGGGTGGCGCTGTTCACGCTGGTCTCGGCCGGGGTGGCGGTGCCGCTCGGCGCGGGCCTGACCGCGTGGCTGGGCAGCGCGGTGGTGCTGCGCGTGGCCATGGTCGGCTTCCTGCTGCTCGGCGTCGCCGCCGTCCGCCTGCCGCGCCACGTCGACTCCCCCGACATGGAGGAGGAGGGCGCGGCCCCGCGCTGGCGCACCCTGCTCAAGGTGGGGCCCACGGTGGCCGAGGCGGTCTGGGCGAACGTGGCCGTCCGCGTGTTCTCCGGGTTCCTGCTGTTCTTCCTGTTGTTCCTGGTGCAGGACGAGGCGGTGCCGTGGCTGGCGTCCGCCGAGCCGTGGGCGCGCGACCCGTTCTTCGACATCCCCAAGACGATCGCGCTGCTGGCGGGCGCGGCCGGGCTGGGCGGCCTGGCCGGGGCGGTGGTGGCGAACTGGACGCGCAACCACGCGCCGCAGCTCATCGTGCTGGCCACGCTGGCCCTGACCGTGACGACCGCCATCATCACCGCGATCTTCTTCGGGGTCTGGACGGCGCTGGCCATCTCGCTGGTCGCGGCCTTCTCCCAGGAGTTGGGGAAGCTGGCGCTCGACGCGATCGTGCAGCGGGAGATCGGCGAGGAGGTGCGCTCGTCCACCTTCGGCGTGGTGGAGGCCGTGCTCCAGCTCGCCTGGGTGTTCGGCGGGCTGGTCGGGCTGGTGCTCTCGCTCACCGGCAGCAGCCTGGCGGGGCTGATCACGCTGGCGGCGGCGCTGACGGCCGCGCTCGGGTGGCTGCTGGTCGCGAGGATACGGCGGGTGCGGGCCGCCAGGGCCGAGGTGCGCCGCCGCCGCGCGGAGCCCGGCGGCTACGGCGAGGCCGCCGCGCACGCCGAGCCGGGCGCGCACGAGGAGCCCGCCGAGCCCGCCGAGCAGCGGGCGGACACGCTCGACCCCACCCAGCCCCTCACCAGGGCTTGGGCTTGGCCAGCGTGGGCGGCTGCTCCAGGATCCGCACCGAGAGCGCCTGCTGCCCCCTGCGTCCTTCGGCCACGCCGAACTCGACCTTCTGTCCGGGCTTGAGCACACCGGCATCGGCGGGCAGCGCGGATGAATGGACGAAGACCTCACCGCCGTCGTCGCGGGTGAGGAAGCCGAAACCCTTGTCGGCGTCGTACCACTTGACCTTGCCACTCGGCACAGGAGGACCTCGTTCAAACAGTCGAGAAGAAGGATGGCTGGAAGTAGGTTATGCCCCGCGAAGCCCGGGGGCGACCGGGTAAATAGGGGACAATTACCGAAGTGCATCGTGCTCTCGCCAACCGCTGAACCAGGCGGCGAATTCGGTCAGGTCGTCCAGCGCCACATCCGCTCCGTGCTCACGCAGCTCTCCCACCGTGTAAGGGCCTGTCGCGACTGTCACGCTCACGGCGCCGCCGGCGCGGGCCGCCTGGATGTCCGCTACATGGTCACCAACATAAGCCGCCGCGCCGAAGCGCGCGAGTGCCGATCCTTTGTCCGCGCCGAAAACCGAGCCGACCACTTCGTCCACATCCAGCCCGAGTGCCGTGACCGTGCCTCTCGCGTCACGCACGTTCTTGCCTGTCACCACGATGACCCCGCCCCCGGCCCGGCGTACGGCGTCGATGGCGGCGTGCGCGCCGGCCATGGCGGTGTGTGCCGGAACCCCCAATTTCGGATATATCTCGCGATACAGGTCCGCGGCCGCTTCGATCCGCTCCGACGGCAGCCAGTTGGCCAGCTCCGTCTCCAGCGGCGGCCCCAGCCGGTCCACGATCGCCGCACTGTCAAATGGCACGTCCAATCGCACGGACAGCTCGTCGTAAACGGCCGCGATGCCCGTCCGCGTGTCCGCCAAAGTCATGTCAAGGTCGAATCCCACCGAAGTCACCACAGGTGCAGGATGCCAAACGCGCCCCTCACTCGCGTAACCGCCCTTGTTCCGCGGGCGCGGGAATGGGAAGAAAGGAATTACTTATCGGAGAGGAGCGGCTGTGACCGACACCCCCCAACCGCCTTCCGCGCCGCCCAGGCCCGCGGACCGGCTCGTCGCCTCCTCGGCGCGCCGCGTCCGCACCGTCCGGCCCTGCCGGGCGGGCGGGTGGTGAGCACCTGGCGGCGCGCGGTCATGGCCCTGGCGGGGCTGGTGCGGCTGGTCTCCCGGGTGGCCGCGCTCGCCGTGCTGCTCCACGCGCTGTTCACGGTGTTCAGGGCCAACCCGGCCAACGTCTGGTACCAGCACGTGGAGACGCTCGCCTCGTGGTCGTCGCTTGGCCTGGCCAACCTGTTCCAGCTCGCCGACCCGCGCTGGACGGCGCTGGTCAACTACGGGCTCGCCGCCGTCGTCTGGCTGGCCGTCGGCTCGGCTCTGGCGAGCCTGATCCGTCGTGCCGCCTCGTAACGATTACTCTCCTTACGGAGGTATCAGCGTAGATATGAGCAGATCGACCCGTGAGCGGATCATCGACGAGGCCCTGAGGCTCTTCGCCGAACGGGGCTACTCCGCCACGTCCGTGGCCGAGATCGAGGCCGCCTCAGGCCTTTCTCCCGGCGCAGGAGGGCTCTACCGGCACTTCAAGTCCAAGTACGAGGTGCTGGCCGCCGCCATCAACGAGCACGCCAGCCGCACCAGGGTCCAGGTGGCCGAGAGCCTGTCCGCGCTGAGCACCATGGAGGCGTCGGTCGACCTGGAGGAGCGCCTGTCCCACGTGTGCCGGGCGGGCCTGGCCAAGGTCCGCGAGGAGTCCGAGCTGACCCGGGTGTTCTTCCGCGACCTGAGCCAGTTCCCCGAACTGGTCGCGGTGGTGCGCGAAGGGCTGCTGCAGCCGATGTTCGACGCCATCGTGACCTGGTTCCAGGCGCAGCCCGAGTACCGCAACGCCGAGCTCGACTGGACCGGCATCGCCGCCGTGCTCGGGGGCTCTGTGGTGCACTACCGGCTGTTCCAGGAGACCGTGGGCGAGTTGCCGGGGCACGCGGAGAAGGACCAGTTCGTGACCGCCTGGGTACGCCTGGCGATCGGCCTGCTGCCCAGCCCCGCGCCGGTCAGTTGAGGTCGAGCAGCCGGTAGGCCAGCCACACGACGCCCACCGCCGTACCGATCATGAACATGGTGCCGCTGACGTCGAAGAACTGCTGGACGAACGCCTGTGCCCCGGCCTCGAACCCGACCCGCAGGCCGCCGATGAGCACCCCGCCCACCGAGTAGCCGAGCAGCGGCGCGCCGATCCCGGCAAATTTGTCGCGCACGTTCCACGCGTCGCTGAACAGCACCAGCGCCGCACCGGCCGCCCACGCCACCAGGGGCACCTCGAAGATCGCCAGCGGCGCCAGGTCGATCGGCACCAGCAGCGCGGCCAGCACCAGGATCACCATGGCGGCCACGTCACGGGGGTGCTCCTTGACGATGGTCCTGGCGTCCCTGCCGCCGGTGGCCATCGGGTTTGCGGTGGACATGGCCGCCCTGCGCAGCCCCGCGAACGGCAGCCCCCGGCCCGGCCGCCGGTCCAGCCGGCCCCGCGCGAGCCGCCGGTGCGCGTGGACGCCGGCCGGGGCGTCACGGTCGTCCACGATGGCGGGGAAGCGCCGCGTCGCCCCCGGGCCCCGCACCGCCGCCGGCGCGCCCGCGGCGGCCGGCCCGGCGGACACCACGTCACCTGCGGACACCGTGTTCGCGGCAGACACCGCGTCCGCGGCAGAAGGCGTGTCCCCCGCGAGCGCCGTGTCCCGCGCGGTGGGGACGCCCTGCCCGGCCAGCCGCCGGGCCTCGCGCTCGACCAGCTCGACCGGATCGCCGAAGCGGGCCAGCACCTTCGCCACCTCGCGGGCGTCCTGGCTGCCGCGCCGCTCGGCCTCGACCCTGGCCCGCAGGCGTCCGGCGAAGTCGAGCCGCTGGTCGGCCCTCAGCACCCCGTGGGCGGCGTCGGCCGCCTTGGAGACATAGTTCAGTACGAGCTGGTCCGCGCGCTCTATCACGCCTAGCCATGCTGCCTCAATCAGGGGGGACATACCATGGCAACGATGGAGTTCACGGAGTGGATCAGGGGGCGCACCGACGAACAGCTACGGGCGCTCGTCTCCGCGCGTCCCGAGTTGATCACTCCGGTGCCCGCGCATCTGGAGGGCCTCGCCTCGCGGGCCGCCAGTCCTTCGGCGATCGGCAGGGTGCTCGACCGGCTCGACCGGTTCACGCTGGCCGTCGTGGAGACGCTGGCGGTGCGGGAGGAGCCGATCGCGAAGGGCGCGCTGCTCGACCTCGTCGGCAGGGCGCTGGCCGGCCCCGGCCCCGAGCCCGCGCTCTCCGCCGCACTCGACCGGCTGCGTGACCTGGCCCTGGTCTACGGGCCCGACGACGCGCTGGAGCTGGGCCCCGGCGTACGCAAGGTGCTCGACGACCCGGCCGGGCTCGGCCCGCGCGCGCTCGACGCCTTCCGCCACCACCCGCCCGAACAGCTCGACGAGATGGCCGACGACGTCGTCCCCGGCACCCCGGGCTCCGGCAAGGAGCGCCTGGCCGCGGCGCTGGCCGAGCCCGCCGCCCTGATCGCGTCCGTCTCGCCCGAGGCGCGGGGCGCGCTCGACCAGCTCGTCTGGGGCCCGCCGGCGGGCCGTGTGCCCAACGCCAGACGCGAGGTGCGGGTGGCCTCGGCCCGGTCCCCCATCGAGGAACTGCTCGCGCGCGGCCTGCTGGCGGCCACCGGCGAGGAGAGCGTGACACTGCCCCGCGAGGTCGGCCTCCACCTGCGCGGCGGCCGGGTGCACCGCGACCTGCCGGCCGAGCCGCCGCCGCTGGAGGGCACCGCCCGCGACCGGAAACTGGCCGACCGCACGGCGGCGGGGCAGGCGTTCTCGTTCGTCCGGGCCGTCGAGGAGCTGTGCGAGCGGTGGAGCATCGAGCCGCCGGGCGTGCTGCGCACCGGCGGGCTGGGCGTGCGCGACCTGAAACGCGCGGCGGGCGAGCTCGACCTGCCGGAGTGGGTGGCGGCGCTGGTGATCGAGGTCGCGCACGCGGCCGGGCTCGTCGCGGCGGGCGGCGGCGTCGACGGCGAGTGGCTGCCGACCTCGGGCTACGACCTGTGGCGGGTCAGGTCCACCGCCGACCGGTGGACGACACTGGCGGCCACCTGGCTGCACATGGACCGGGTGCCCGGCCTGGTCGGCGACCGCGACGAACGCGACAGGCCGCTCAACGCGCTGCACACCGACCTGCGCCGCTCCTCCGCTCCGGGGGTGCGGGCGGTCACGCTGGGCGTGCTGGCCACGGTGCCGGGGCTGGCGCCGAAACGTGACTCCGTGCTGGAACGGCTGGCGTGGGAGCAGCCGCGCCATCGCGGGCCGCTGCGCGAGCAGCTCATCGACTTCACGCTGCGGGAGGCCGAGCAGGTCGGCGTGACCGGGCTGGGCGCGCTGTCCGGGCACGGCCGGGCGCTGGTCGAGGGCGGCGAGGCGGCCAAGACGCTGGCGCCGCTGCTGCCCGAGCCCGTCGATCACGTGCTGCTGCAGGCCGACCTCACCGCCGTCGCGCCCGGCCCGCTCACGAGCGAGCTCAACCGCTGGATGACGCTCACCGCCGACGTCGAGTCGAAGGGCGGGGCCACGGTCTACCGGTTCAGCGAGAGCTCGATCCGGCGCGCGCTCGACGCGGGCCACGGCGGCGAGGAGCTGGTGTCGATGCTGGCCCGGCACTCGGCCACGCCGATGCCGCAGGCGCTGTCGTACCTGGTGACCGACGTGGCCAGGCGGCACGGGCGGATCCGGGTGGGCACCGCGAGCGCGTACGTGCGCTGCGACGACCCCGCGCTGCTCGACCAGATCACCGCCGACCGCCGCTCGGCCGCGCTGCGGCTGCGCCGGCTGGCCCCGACCGTCATCGCCTCCCGCTCGTCCAGGGCGGCGCTGGTCGACTCGTTGCGGGCCATGGGGTACGCCCCGGTCGCCGAGTCGCTCGACGGCGACGTGATCATCTCCCAACTGGAGAGCCGCCGCACCGAGGGGGTCGCCCCGGCGCGGGCCGTGGCCTCGTCCAGCGGTCTCGACCCCGAGGTCGCGGCGGCGGCCGTACGCGCGCTGCGGGCCGGCGACGCCGCCCACCTGGCCAGGCGGGAGCCGGTGGACGCCCCCGCCGGGCAGGTGCCGCGCGGGCCCGCCACAGCCACCATCACGGCGTTGCAGGACGCGATCAAGCAGGGCGTGCGGGTGTGGATCGGCTACCTCGACTCGCAGGGCAACGCCACCTCACGCATCCTGGAGCCGGCCCGGATGGAGGGCGGCTACCTGACCGCGTACGACGAGACCAGGGCCGCCGTGCACCGCTTCGCCCTGCACCGCATCACCGGCGTGGCAGGTCTCTGAGCGACAGCGACTGGCCCGCCACCGCCGCGGCGGGCCCGCCGGCGCCCTCCAGGCGGCGCAGCAGCCGGACACAGTCGTCCGGGTAGCGCACGGAGAGCCCGCCGCCCAGCACCAGGGCCGCCGCCGTCGCCCTGATGTCCGCCGGGTCGCCGGCCCAGGCCAGCGCGACGGCGAGCGCCTCGGGGGCGAGGGTGTCGTCGGCGCACATGTACGACAGCACGTTGGCCGCCGCGACCCGCTCGGCCGCGCTGCCCTGCGCCCAGACCTCCAGGAACTCCTGCCGGACCTCCTTCATCGAGTGCCGGGCCAGCAGCGCCACGCCCTCGGCGGCCCGCACCTGGACGGCGGGCCCCTGTCCGGGCAGCGACCTGACCCATTCGCGCAGCGGCTGCCAGAGCCAGTACCCGTACCGGGTGAGCAGTTCGGCCAGCACGCGGTCGCGCTGGTGGGCGGCGCGGAATCCGGCGAGCCCGTTCGCGACGGTGATCAGCGGGCCGGTGAGCGGGCGGCGGCCGGTCTCGTCGCAGAGCCGTTCGAGCCGGGTGAGCTGCTCGTCGAAGGCGGGCTCGGGCAGCCGGTGCACGAACGCCAGCGCCGCCACGGCCAGCACCTCGCGCATGACCGGCTTGGTGTCGAGCCAGGCGGCCACCTCCTCACCGGCCGGCTCGCCGGCCCGCGTCAGGTGGGTGGCCAGGCGGACGACCTCGGCGGGGGTCGGCAGCGCGAGCGCCAGGTCTCTGGCCCGGGTCAGCTCTTCCTCGCGCAGCCCGGCGCGCCGGCCGAACGCCCTCAGGCACAGGTCGAACAGCTCACCGGGCTCGGGGACGGCCCACTGGTGTTCCACCTCGACGGCCTGCGAGACGCCGCCGCTCCTGGTGATCACGAGGTACGAGCCCAGCTCGGCCAGCTTGCGGGCCAGGTTGACCAGTTCGGTGCGGTCGGTGCTGACCGCGATCCAGTCGTGCAGCAGGTATGCCCGGCCCGGCTCGTAGTCGGTGGCGGACAGCAGGTCGGGCGCGCCTGCGGCCGGTGACAGCACGGTGATCGTGCTCTCGGCCAGCGACATGCGCGACAGCAGCGCGAGCGCTCCTAATCGGCGGCCCGTCTCCTGCTCCCCCACCAGGACGAGCAGGTGGCGGGTGGAGAGCCGGCGCACGGCGTCGGGGAAGCAGCCGGGCTCCAGGTAGGAGCGCAGCAGTGTGTCGGCCTCCCGCCGGGTCAGGTCTCGGGTGGCCGGGCGGGCCACCGTTCGAAGATGCTCGGTGACGGCAATGAGACTGCCGGTGAGCGTTATGTTGTCGAGGTCGATCTCGCCCGGCTCAGGCGTTTCGGTCACGAAGCCACCTCGGTAATGAACGGGAAAGTTTTCTACAGCGATTATTGTCGGACAACGAGATTCTTCGCTTTATACCGGAGGGTTGCACAGCGTCACCAAATCCGCCCTGACCTGCGAATATGGACGCGGTGCCGACACGCCGACCAGCCCTCCACTGCTCTGCTCAGACCCTACAGCCTCTCGGCATCCCACCATTGCACGATCTAGCGGGCCTGAAAACACGAATGACTCCAGAAGAAGATATATACCTATTTACGGACTACACGAACACCGTCCACAGTGACTAGTCAAGAGGCGGCGGGCTTGACTCGGCATCCTCACACGGATCAGGTGGTGCATGTGACCGAGCAGACACTGGGCAGGCTGGCGGAAGAGTCGTGGAACCGGTTCGACGACCACGACTCGATGTACTACGAAGGCGTCTGGCACCGCAGCCACGCGCTCGCCGAACGGGCCCGCCGGATGTGCGGCGGATTCGCCGAGGCGGGCATCCGGCCGGGCGACCGGGTGGCCGTCATGATGGCCAACTCCCCCGAGGTGCCCCTGGTCTACCAGGCCCTGTGGGCGGCGGGCGCGGTGGTGACGCCGGTGGTGTTCCTGGTGGGGCCGCAGGAGCTGCGGCACGTCCTGCTCGACAGCGGCGCCGTCGCGGTGGTCACCTCGCCGGAGCTGGCGGAGCACGTCCGCGCCGCCGGCGTCGACATCCCCGTCCACGTGAACACGGCCGAGCTCGAACGGGCGGCCGAGCGCGGCCCCGTGCCCAGGGCCCCCGACGACCTGGCCGCCCTCATGTACACCGGCGGCACGACCGGCAGGGCCAAGGGCGTCATGCTGAGCCATCACGGCCTGTGGCACGTGGCCAGGGACTCCTTCCACCTGTCCCACCGGGAGGGCCGGAACCGGGCGCTGGTGCCCGTGCCGCTGTCGCACGCGTACGGGCTGATCGTCACCATCGCCGGGATGCACGCCACCGAGCCGCAGCAGGCGGTGCTGATGCGCTGGTTCGAGCCGCGGGCGTTCCTCGAACTGGCCGCCGAGCAGCGCGTCCAGTACGGCACCGTGGTCCCCGCCATGATCCACCTCCTGCTCGCCGAGCCGCTCGAATCCCACCCGCTGCCCGACCTGGCCTACCTCACCTGCGGCGCGGCGCCGCTCGGCCGGCAGACGCTGGAGGAGTTCGAGCGCAGGGTGCCGGGCGTGCAGATCCTGGAGGGATACGGGCTGACCGAGACCAGCGCCGTCACCACGTTCAACCCGCCGGGCCGGCGGCGGATCGGCAGCGTCGGCCTGCCGCTCGCCGGGTACACGATCACCATCCGCGACGACGACGGCGAGGCGGCGGAACTCGGGGACGTCGGCGAGATCTGCGTCACCGGCGACTCGCTGATGCTCGGCTACTGGGGCGAGCACGAGCCCGACCCCGACGGCACCGCGCTGGTCGGCAAGGAACTGCGTACCGGCGACCTCGGCTGCCTCGACGACGACGGCTACCTGTATGTCGTGGACAGGAAGAAGGACCTGATCATCCGGGGCGGCTTCAACGTGTTCCCGCGCGACGTCGAGGACGCCCTCAACCTGCACCCCGACGTCGTGACCTCGGGCGTCGTGGGCCGCCCCGACCCCCAGCTCGGGGAGGAGGTCGTGGCGTTCGTGCAGCTCGGGCCGGATGCTACGGTGACCGCCGGGGAGCTGATCGAGTGGACCCGCGAGCGGGTGGGGCGGGTGAAGTACCCGCGCGAGGTGCGCTTCGTCGACTCCGTGCCGCTGACGAGCGTGCTCAAGCTCGACCGCAGGGCGCTGCGCGCCAGGCTCGGCTGACCCGCCGCCGGCGGGCTTCGCGGGTGCCGGCCGATCTCGTCCTCCCGGTCAGAGGGGCGTCAATTCCGTGATAAGTGTTGACCTGTCTGGAGGTGAACATGAGTCAGGACGACCCGTCGGGATACCCGTACCAGCCGTACGGCGCCCCGTACGGCGAGCAGCCGCCTCCTGCCTACGGCTACGGCCGGCCGCCGCCCCCGAGGAACAGCGGGCCGAGCGCCAACGCCATCGTCTCCCTCGTGCTCAATCTCCTGGCGGTCGTCGGCTGCTGCAACATCCTCGCCATCCCCGGCGCCATCCTGGCCGGCCTGGCGATCGGCAGGTCCGGCACCGAGCCGGAGAAGGCGCGCACCATGGTCATCTGGAGCTGGGTGCTGTTCGGGGTCGGCTTCGTGCTGACCATCGGCGGATTCATCGTCCTGGGGCTCGCCGGCGCCTTCGACGACTGATCAACCGGCTGGTTCGGCCGCTGATCAGCCGATCCGCGCGGACTAATCCTGGCCCGCGCGTTGTTGCATCCTCGGAGCGGGGGAGCCGGGATCAGGAGACGATGGTCCTGTTGCGCCAGGCCCCCGTCTGAACCCACGGAGATTAGCCAGTGAGCGATGGACCGCTGATCGTCCAGTCGGACAAAACGCTGCTGCTCGAGGTCGACCACGAGCGGGCCGACGCCTGCCGTAAGGCCATCGCGCCGTTCGCCGAGCTCGAACGCGCCCCCGAGCACGTGCACACCTACCGTGTCACCCCGCTCGCGCTGTGGAACGCCCGCGCCGCCGGCCACGACGCCGAGCAGGTCATCGACGCGCTGATCAGCTTCAGCCGCTACCCGGTGCCACACGCGCTGCTGGTGGACGTCGCCGAGACGATGGCCCGCTACGGCCGGCTGCGGCTGGAGAAGGAGCCCGTCCACGGCCTCGTCCTGACCTCCACCGACCGGGCCGTGCTCGAAGAGGTGCTGCGCTCGAAGAAGATCCAGCCGATGCTGGGCGACCGCCTCGGCGCCGACTCCGTCGTCGTGCACCCGAGCGACCGGGGCAACGTCAAGCAGGCCCTGCTCAAGCTGGGCTGGCCGGCCGAGGACCTGGCCGGCTACGTGGACGGCGAGGCCCACCCGATCAAGCTGCGCGAGGACGGCTGGGCGCTGCGGCCCTACCAGCGCGAGGCGGCCGAGGCGTTCTGGAACGGCGGCTCCGGCGTGGTCGTGCTGCCCTGCGGGGCGGGCAAGACCATCGTCGGCGCGGCGGCCATGGCCCAGGCCGAGGCCACCACGCTCATCCTGGTCACGAACACGGTCTCGGCGCACCAGTGGAAGACCGAGCTGCTCAAGCGCACGTCGCTGACCGAGGACGAGATCGGCGAGTACTCCGGCAACAAGAAGGAGATCCGCCCGGTCACCATCGCCACGTACCAGGTGATGACCACGCGGCGCAAAGGCGTCTACAGCCACCTGGAGCTCTTCGACGCCCGCGACTGGGGCCTGATCGTCTACGACGAGGTGCACCTGCTGCCCGCGCCGATCTTCCGGATGACCGCCGACCTCCAGGCGCGCAGGCGGGTCGGCCTGACCGCCACGCTGGTCCGCGAGGACGGCCGCGAGGGCGACGTCTTCTCGCTGATCGGCCCCAAGCGCTACGACGCGCCCTGGAAGGAGATGGAGAACCAGGGCTGGATCGCGCCGGCCGACTGCGTCGAGGTGCGGGTGACGCTGACGGACGAGGAGCGGCTGGCGTACGCGATGGCGGAGTCCGAGGAGCGCTACCGCTTCTGCGCCACCACGCCGTCGAAGACGTTGGTGACCGAGGCGCTGGTCCGCCGCCATCTGGGCGAGCAGGTGCTGGTCATCGGCCAGTACATCGACCAGCTCGACGAGCTCGGCGAGCACCTCAACGCCCCCGTCATCAAGGGCGAGACCAGGATCAAGGAGCGTGAGCGGCTCTACCAGGCCTTCCGCGACAAGGAGATCCAGGTGCTGGTGGTGTCGAAGGTGGCCAACTTCTCCATCGACCTGCCGGAGGCGGCCGTCGCGATCCAGGTGTCGGGCACGTTCGGCTCGCGTCAGGAGGAGGCCCAGCGGCTCGGACGGGTGCTGCGGCCCAAGGCCGACGGCGGGGGCGCGCGCTTCTACACGGTGGTCAGCCGGGACACGGTGGACCAGGAGTTCGCGGCGCACCGGCAGCGGTTCCTGGCCGAGCAGGGGTACGCCTACCAGATCATCGACGCCGACGACGTGCTGGGCGGCGTGTAGCGGGGTGCGGTTGGGATGCCCGGCCGCTCACCTCGAGCGGCCAGGCATTCAACGTGGTGTCACGTCCACGAGACTCCGCGGGCCGACGACATTCGAACCACCCCCCTCACCTGCGTACTATCACGCCGCCTGCGACATACCCTCATGATCCGGCAAACCCACCAGAAATGCCCGATTTTTTCGGTATTCCCAGATTGGTGGCGGCTTGGGCGAATCAGCGCACCAGCATGCCACCGAGGAAGAGCACACCCTCCGCGGTGACCCAGGCCAGCAGCCCGGCGCCCATCAGCCGCGCGAACGCCTGCGGATCATTCCTCGACCACGGGATCATCCAGGCGCCCACCGTGCAGCAGACGGCCAGCACGGCGAACAGCCCGGACGCGGTGGAGACCACGCCGAGACGCTGCGAGCACGCCGGCAGGTCGGCGCCACCCGCGCAGAACGCCTCCAGGCCCCACCCCGCGAACACCGACGATCCCCACAACGCCGCCAGCAGGACGCTCGCGATCGTGGGGAGGACCGGCGAGAAACGGAGCTGCACCCGCGCCATCCTGTATGCCTACCCAGCTCCCCGGCGGTAAATGCTTTGGAAGCACGCGGAAGCAGCCATTAAACTGGCGGATTCGCTGCCTTCGACCACCTCCGTTATCGCCCAGGGAGGCGCTCTCGCATGCCCGCAAACCAACTCGCTCCCGACATACCCTCCGGCCTGCCCCAGGACGTCCTGGCCGCGGAGCAGGCCCACCTGGCCGAGTCCAGGGCCGCGCTCACCGCCATGCGCGCCCACGCCCAGTCGCTGTCGGCGGACGCGGCCGGCGACTGGGTCTCGCAGCAGATCCTCCAGTCGCTGCTCGACCAGCGCGTGGCCGCCCTCGCCGACCACCCGGACACCCCGCTGTTCTTCGGCCGCCTCGACCGCGCCACCGGCGACGACCTGCCCGGCACCCTCTACGTCGGCCGCCGCCACGTGCACGACGGCCACAGCAAGCCGCTGGTCATCGACTGGCGCGCGCCGGTGTCCACCGCCTTCTACCAGGCCAGCCCCGCCGACCCGATGGGCGTCGTCCGCCGCCGCCGCTTCGGCTACCACGGCGGGCAGCTCACCGCGTTCGAGGACGAGCCGCTCGGCGAGGGCGGCGAGATCGGGCCGTCGAAGATCCTCACCGAGGAGATCGAACGCCCGCGCACCGGCCCCATGCGCGACATCGTCGCCACCATCCAGCCCGACCAGGACGACATCGTGCGCGCCACCCTGGCGCAGACCGTGTGCGTGCAGGGCGCGCCCGGCACCGGGAAGACCGCCGTCGGCCTGCACCGCGCGGCCTACCTGCTGTTCACCCACCGCGAGCGACTGGCCAGGTCGGGCGTCATGATCGTCGGCCCCAACCGCGCGTTCCTGTCCTACATCTCCTCCGTGCTGCCGGCGCTCGGCGAGGTCAAGGTCGACCAGACCACCGTCGCCGGCCTCCTGGGCCAGCACGCGGCCCCCGAGGACCCGCTGGTCTCGGCCGTCAAGGGCGACGCCAGGATGGCCGCCGTGCTCGAACGCGCCCTCTGGATGCACATCGTCAAGCCCGTCGAGGGCGTGGTGTTCACGAAGGGCGCCTACCGCTACCGGGTGGCCGACCACGAGGTACGCGAGATCGTCGCCTCCCTGCGCGGCACCACCCGCTACAACCCCGGCCGGGCCGCGCTCGCCCAGCGCCTGGCCCACATGGTGCTGGTCCGGATGGAGCAGCGCGGCGAGTCCCCCGACGACCGGGTCCAGGACGCCGTGGCCAGGTCGAAGCCGGTCAAGCAGCTCGTGGACGCCGTCTGGCCCAAGCTGACGCCCGAACAGGTCCTGTACCGGCTGCTGTCCGACCCCGCCTTCCTCGCCCGCGCCGCCGCCAAGTCCGGTCTGTCGCCGGAGGAGCAGGAGACGCTCGGCTGGCGCAAGCCGTACCGGAGCTGGAAGTCGGCGAAGTGGTCGGCCGCCGACGCCGCGCTCCTCGACGAGCTCGGCGACCTCATGGAACGCACCCCGTCGCTCGGCCACCTCGTCGTGGACGAGGCCCAGGACCTCTCCGAGATGCAGCTCAGGGCGCTCGGCCGGCGCTGCCGCAACGGCTCGGCCACCGTCCTCGGCGACCTCGCCCAGGGCACCACCCCCTGGTCGACCAGCTCGTGGGAGGCGGTGCTGACGCATCTCGGGCAACAGGAGGGCGAGGTGACCGAGCTGACGCTCGGCTTCCGCGTGCCGCGCGAGGTGCTCGACTACGCGGCCCGCCTGCTGCCCTCCATCGCCCCCGGCCTGGCCGCCCCGCGCTCGCTGCGCCCCGGCGCCGGCTCCCTCACCGTACGGCCGGGCGGGTCGGTCGCGGAGGCCGCCGGGCAGGCTCTGGCCAAGGAGGGCTCCATCGGCGTCATCGTCCCCGACGCGCTGGTCGGGCCGGTCTCGGCGGCGCTGGCCGGCCTGCCGCACGCCGTGCTCGACCCCGACGCCGAACCCGGCGGGGAGCACCGCCTCGTGATCGTCCCGGCCACCCTGGCCAAGGGCCTGGAGTACGACCACGTGGTGGTCGTCGAGCCCGCCGACATCGTCTCGGCCGAACCCAGAGGTCTGGCCAGGCTGTACGTCGTCCTGACCCGGGCCGTGACCTCCCTGACGGTGCTGCACGACAAGGCGCTGCCCGACCAGCTCGTGGCATGACCGGCGGCGGGCACGGCCGCTTCTAGGATGGCTGGGCAAGCAGCTTCTCAAGCTAGGAGGATGCCGTGCCCGCACCCCTTCCCCACGAATTCCTGCCGCCCGTGCCCGCTCTCACGGTCGAGAGCGACGACATCCACGACGGCCAGACGCTCGGTCAGCTCCACGTCTTCGACGACTGGGGCATGACCGGCCAGAACCGCTCGCCCCACCTGCGCTGGTCCGGCGCCCCGGAGGGCACCCGCGGTTACGCCGTCACCTGCTACGACCCCGACGCCCCGACCGGCAGCGGCTTCTGGCACTGGGTGCTGTTCGACCTGCCGTCCTCGGTGACGGAGCTGCCCACGGGCGCGGGCACGGCCCCCGACTTCAAGGGCCTGCCCGACGGCGCCGTGCACGCCCGCAACGACTACGGCCTGCGGTCGTACGGCGGCGCGGCCCCGCCTCCCGGCGACCCGCACCGGTACGTGTTCACGGTGCACGCGCTGGGGGTCGACCGGCTCGGCGTGCCCGGCGACGCCAGCCCGGCGGTGGTGGGCTTCAACATCACCGCCAACACCCTGGCCAGGGGCCACATCATCGCCTACTACGGCGTCTGAGCCCCCGCCGGGCGGAATCCCGGGCACACGCGGCGGCCCCACCCACACAACGAACAAGAGCGGCCCGGGAGAACCGGGCCGCTCTTGTTCGTCGTCCGTGCGGCGAAAGAAGACCTAGAAGTCCATGTCGCCGCCGCCCGGCATGGCCGGGGCAGCGGGGGTCTTCTCGGGCTTCTCGGCGATGACCGCCTCGGTGGTGAGGAAGAGCGCCGCGATGGAGGCGGCGTTCTGCAGCGCCGAGCGCGTCACCTTGGCCGGGTCGATGATGCCGGACTCGAACATGTTGACGTACTCGCCGGTCGCGGCGTTGAGGCCCTCACCCGGGGTGAGGTTACGCACGCGCTCGACCACGACGCCGCCTTCGAGGCCGGCGTTGACCGCGATCTGCTTGAGGGGCTCCTCCAGCGCCTTCTTGACGATGGCGGCACCGGTGGCCTCGTCGCCGGACAGCTCGAGCTTGTCGAACGCCTTGGCGCCGGCCTGGAGCAGCGCCACGCCGCCGCCGGGGACGATACCCTCCTCGACGGCCGCCTTGGCGTTGCGCACGGCGTCCTCGATGCGGTGCTTGCGCTCCTTGAGCTCGACCTCGGTCGCGGCGCCGGCCTTGATGACGGCGACACCACCGGCGAGCTTGGCCAGGCGCTCCTGGAGCTTCTCGCGGTCGTAGTCGGAGTCGGTGCGGTCGATCTCGGCGCGGATCTCGTTGACCCGGCCGGAGATCTGCTCGGCGTCACCGGCGCCGTCGACGATGGTGGTCTCGTCCTTGGTCACCACGACCTTGCGGGCGCGGCCCAGCAGGTCGAGGGTGGCGGTCTCGAGCTTGAGGCCGACCTCCTCGGCGATGACCTGGCCACCGGTCAGGATCGCGATGTCGTTCAGCATCGCCTTGCGACGGTCGCCGAAGCCCGGCGCCTTCACCGCGACGGAGCGGAACAGACCGCGGATCTTGTTGACGACCAGGGTCGCCAGGGCCTCGCCCTCGACGTCCTCGGCGATGATCAGCAGCGGCTTGCCGGACTGCACGACCTTGTCGAGCAGCGGCAGCAGGTCCTTGTTGGCCGAGACCTTGCTGTTGACGATCAGGATGTACGGGTCTTCGAGCACGGCCTCCATACGGTCGGAGTCGGTGACGAAGTACATCGACGTCATGCCCTTGTCGAAGCGCATGCCCTCGGTGAGCTCGAGCTCGAGGCCGAAGGTGTTGCTCTCCTCGACGGTGATGACGCCTTCCTTGCCGACCTTGTCCATCGCCTCGGCGATGAGCGAGCCGATCTCGGCGTCGGCGGCGGAGATGGAGGCGGTGGAGGCGATCTGCTCCTTGGTCTCCACATCCTTGGCCAGCTTGGAGAGCTCCTCGCTGACGCGCTCGACGGCGGCCTCGATGCCCTTCTTCAGGCCCATCGGGTTGGCGCCGGCGGCGACGTTGCGCAGGCCCTCGCGCACCAGCGCCTGGGCGAGCACGGTGGCGGTGGTGGTGCCGTCGCCCGCGACGTCGTCGGTCTTCTTGGCGACTTCCTTGACCAGCTCAGCGCCGATCTTCTCCCAAGGGTCCTCGAGCTCGATCTCCTTGGCGATGGACACACCGTCGTTGGTGATCGTGGGAGCGCCCCACTTCTTCTCCAGCACGACGTTGCGGCCCTTGGGGCCGAGGGTCACCTTGACGGCGTCGGCGAGCTGGTTCATACCGCGCTCGAGACCGCGCCTGGCGTCCTCGTCAAACGCGATCATCTTGGCTGCCATAAGGCTGGACCTCCCAGATGCAGGGTGGCTTGTCGTGGACCGAGCCGACGCCCGCGACGGCATGGGTCAGCATCTCCGTCCGGCAGACCCCATCGTCTCGATCCTGGGTGTTGGCACTCTGCTGCACAGAGTGCCAACGAACTGTTTAGCACTCTACCCTGCCGAGTGCAAGCGAACGCCTCATCGCCCGACACTCCCGCCCAGGTCAGTGAGCCGGTGCGGCGAGCCGAAACGGCCCGCCGCACGCGAGTCGACGAATGAGACGAATGAGAGGTGGATGACGGTTCACACAGACTGCGCTGCCGTGTGAGCCCGCCGGGGTGGGTGCCAGCGTTTGACGATCAGACCGAACGGACGGACTCCGCCTGCGGCCCCTTCTGGCCCTGCGTGATCTCGAACTCGACGCGCTGTCCCTGTTCGAGAGATCGGTACCCGTCCATCAGTATCGCGGAGTAATGGACGAATACATCCTTACCACCGTCTACCGCGATGAAGCCGTAGCCCTTGTCCGCGTTGAACCACTTGACGGTGCCCTGCGCCACTTCCGACTCCTCTTACTGGTCTACCAGATCTCGCCCATTCCTCCGCGGGACCTGTAATCGTATGACTTAACGGAAAAACAGCCAGACGATCGCCCTCGACCATACCTTCGGACCGGGGTTTGGCAACAGAGTCAACGTGCAAACTGCCTATTTCTTCGCAGCGGGGGTCGTTCAACGTTGAATTGGCCGGGAAAAGGAGAAGGCGCCCACAAGGGGCGCCTTCAAGAGTGGTCGGAGACGGTCAGCCGCCGGCGACCGCGGGGATGATGGAGATCTGTGTGCCTTCTGGGGCGGGAGTGTCCAGCCCTTCGGCGAAACGGACGTCCTCTTCCCCCACATAAACGTTGACGAAACGACGAATCTTGCCCGATTCATCCAGAATTCTCGCGCCGATCCCCGGGTAGTCGGAGTCGAGCTTGGCGAGGACGTCACGAAGCGTCGCGCCTTCGCCGCTGACCTCCGCGTTCCCCCCGGTGTACGTGCGCAGAATGGTGGGAATCCGCACCGAAACGCTCATGGTTTAAGTCGCCTTTCCTGGTTGTCAGACAGTCGCGCGGAACGCGTCGAGGGAGGGCTTGATCACGGCCGTGGGCTCCACGGCCTCGCCGCTGAGCACGTCGAGCGTCTTGAGCCCGTCGCCCGTGTTGAGCACCACGGTCTCCGCCTCCAGGTCGAGGCGCCCGCTCTCGGCGAGCTTCTTCAGCACGCCGACGGTCACGCCTCCGGCGGTCTCGGCGAAGATGCCCTCGGTCGAGGCCAGCAGCTTCATCGCGGCCACGATCTCGGCGTCGGTGACGTCCTCGACGCCACCCCCGGTACGCCGGGCGATGTCCAGCACGTACGGCCCGTCGGCGGGGTTGCCGATGGCCAGCGACTTGGCGATGGTGTCGGGCTTGACCGGCTGGACGACGTCGTGCCCGGCCTTGTACGCCGTGGACACCGGCGAGCACCCGGCGGCCTGCGCCCCGAAGACCTTGTAGGGGGTGTCCTCCACCAGCCCCAGGCTGATCAGCTCCTTGAAGCCCTTGTCGATCTTCGTGAGCTGCGACCCGGAGGCGATGGGGATGATGATCTGCTCGGGCAGCCGCCATCCGAGTTGCTCGGCGATCTCGTACGCGAGCGTCTTCGAGCCCTCGGCGTAATAGGGCCGCAGGTTCACGTTGACGAATCCCCACTTGTCGCCCATGGGGTCGCCGATCAGCTCGGAGCAGAACCTGTTGACCTCGTCGTACGTGCCGTCGATGCCGATCAGCCGGCCGCCGAACACGCGGGCCATGGTGATCTTGGCCTTTTCCAGGTTGGCCGGGATGAACACGCAGGCGTCGAGCCCGGCCCGCGCCGCAGCGGCGGTGACCGCGCCCGCGAGGTTGCCCGTGGAAGAACAGGAAAGTGTGTGGAAACCGAAGTTCCGGGCCGCTTCGACGGCCATGGCGACCACCCGGTCCTTGAAGGAGTGGGTGGGGTTGCCGGAGTCGTCCTTCACGTAAAGGGACTTGAAGCCGAGTGTCCGGCCGAGGTTTCCGGCCTTGACCAATTTCGTCCAGCCGGGGTTCATATTGGGCTTACTGGTCACGTCCGCCGGAACGGGGAGCAGCGCGCGGTAACGCCAGATGTTGGCGGGACCCGATTCGATCTGCGCGCGGGTGACGTCGCCGAAGTCATAGGCCGCTTCGAGCGGCCCGAAACACTCCTGACACGCGAAGCTGGGGCCCAGCGGGTAACGAGTGCCGCACTCGCGGCAGGAGAGACCGGTAGCAGGACCAAAGTCAAGCGACATGAAGCGAGGCCTTCCCTCATCTTCGCCCACGGCCACCTTGACCGCGAACCGGAATTGGCACCTTGTCCCGGTCGGCCTCGCCAGGTCGCGAGTCGTAGCCGGGAGGGTTGCCGGGGCTTCGCAGGGCCGGTCCCTCCACCCCTCTGGATGAGCAATATGCAGTTGTTGAAAAGGACTCTACCCGCTTAAGTGGCTGAAATTACCACCCGTCTCAACATGCGAGACGGGTGGTCTCAGCGATAGTCCTCACCCAGCACGCCTTGCACGTATTTGCGCGCCTGGTGGATGCGGGACTTGGCAGTGCCCAGCGGAATGCCGAGCTGCTCGGCCACCTCGTTGTAGTCGAGCTGGACGATGTCGCGCAACACCAGCGCCTGCGCCAGGTCGGGCTTGTCGGCCTCCAGCGCCTCCATCGCGTCGAGCAGGTCGAGCCGCGAGCCCGCGATCACGCTGACCCGCCGCACGTCGGGCTTCTGCATCGGCAGCTCGTCCGAACTCTGCTCGGCCGCCCGGCGTTTCAGCGACCGGTACGTGGTGCGCGCGCAGTTGGCCGTCACGATGTGCAGCCACGTGCTGAACCTGGCCCGCCCCTCGAAGCGCCCGATATTGCGCGCCACGGCCAGCAGCGTGTCCTGCGAGGCTTCCTCTGCGTCCTGGTGATAGGGGAGGATCCGGGCGCAATGACGCATCACATCGGGCTCTATCCGTGCCAGGAGCTCGCCAAGTGCGCGATGATCTCCCGCAGCAGCGGAGCGGGCGAGTTCCTCGGTTAGCTCATCAAGCGCCATAGCTGGGATCCTATGATCGAAGGGAGCCGAGATGAACAGCGTCCTGCTGGCCTCCAACAGAGGGCCTGTCTCCTTCACCGTCTCCGACGACGGCGAACTGACGATGAAACGTGGTGGCGGCGGCCTCGTGTCGGGGCTGTCGGGCGTGGCCAAGGACGACGGCGTGCTGTGGGTCTGCGCCGCGCTGTCCGACGGCGACCGCAGCGCCGTACGCCTGTCCCCCGGCGGCCGCATCGACCACACGGGCTACGACACCGGCCCGCTGCGGATGCTGGACATCCCGCCCGCCACGTTCCACCGCGCCTACAACGCCGTGGCCAACTCCACCCTGTGGTTCGTCAACCACCTGCTGTACGACATCCCCAACTCCCCCAGCTTCGGCACCCAGTTCGACCGCGAGTGGGAGTCCTACCGCGACTACAACGGCGCGTTCGCGCTGGCACTGGCCGAGGAGGCCGGGCACGGGGCCCGCGTGATGGTGCAGGACTACCACCTGACGCTGACCCCCGCCATGCTCCGGGCCGAGCGCCCCGACCTCCGCATCGCCCACTTCAGCCACACCCCGTGGGCGCCGCCCGAGTACTTCTCCCTGCTGCCCGACGCGGTGGCCAGAGAGGTCCTGGAAGGCATCCTGGGGGCCGATCACGCCGGGTTCCTCGCCGACAGGTGGGCGCAGGCGTTCATGGACTGCTGCGAGCGGATCCTGGGCGCGGAGACCGACCGGGTGGGCCGCACCGTCACCCACGCCGGCCGGACGACCCGCATCGGCGTGCACAGCCTCGGCGTGGACGGCGACGCGCTGTGGGAGCGGGCCGGCGAACCCGACGTCGAGTCGCACATGACCGCGCTCAGGGAGCAGGTCGGCGACCGCAGGCTGATCGTCCGCATCGACCGCACCGAACTGTCGAAGAACATCGTGCGCGGGCTGGTCGCCTACCGCGAGTTCCTCGCCGCGCACCCCGAGTGGCACGGCCGGGTCGTGCACCTCGCCTTCGCCTACCCCAGCCGCCACGACCTGCCCGAGTACCGCGAGTACACCGCCTCGGTGCAGCGCTGCGCCCGGCAGATCGAGGACGAGTACGCCACCGAGGACTGGGACCCGCTCATCCTCAACGTCGACGACGACTACCCGCGTTCGCTGGCGGCGTATCGGCTGGCCGACGTGCTGCTGGTCAACCCCGTCCGCGACGGCATGAACCTGGTCGCCAAGGAGGGTCCCGTCCTGTCGCCGCGCTGCGCGCTGGTGCTGTCGCGCGAGGCCGGGGCGGCGGCCGAGCTGGGCCCGCACGCGCTCATGGTCAACCCGTACGACATCAGCGGCACGGCCGCCGCGCTGCACGACGCGCTGGTCATGCCCGAGGACGAGCGGCGCATGCGCCGCGACAGGCTGCACGCCGCCGCCACCGCCCTGCCGCCGCAGAAATGGCTCGCGGCCCAACTCGAAGCGCTCGCCTAGGATGGTCGGGGCGGAGGACCTCCGCCCCAGGCGTCCTGTCCGTCCTGTGTCCCTGCGTCCCAGCGGGAGGCTGCCGGGTGACCACGGTCGTACCGCCCGTCCGTCTGATCAGAGACCGCCCGACCTGGCTCATCTACCTGCAACTCGGCGTGTTCGCCAGCTACCTGTACGGCCTGAGCGCCGCCCTGCCGCTGCTGCGTGCCGACCAGGGCACCTCGGCCACCGTGGCGGGGCTGCACGGCACCTCCATGGCCGTCTGCACGATCGTGGCCGGGCTCCTGCTGCCCCTGCTCACCCGGAGGCTCGGCAGGCGCGCGACGAGCTGGATCGGCCTGGCGGGGATGAACGCCGGCGTGCTCATGATCGTCTCCAGCGACTCCCTGGCCGTGACGCTGCCCGGGTTCGGCGTGGCCGGCGGCTTCGGGTCGATCATGCTCTACACCGCCATGGCGGCGCTCAGCGACCACCACGGCCCGGCGGGGGCCGCCGCGATCAGCGAGGCCAACGCGGTCGCCGTGGTGGCGGGCATGGCGATGACGTTCGGGCTCAGCCTGATCGCCCAGAGCACGTTCGGGTGGCGGCTCGCGCCGCTGGCCACGCCGATCGCCAGCGTGCTGCTCGCGCTGACCATGGGCCGGGTGTGGCCCGCCGAACCACCCGCCGCCGGGGGCACGGCCGGCGGGCCTGGGGGCGCGGGCGCGAGCCCGGCCCGCGATCTCCGCGACACCGGCGCCGGCGAATCCGGGAACGCACCCGGCGCACGGGGCTCGGGCGCTGCGCAGAGCACGGGAGGCACCCACGGGGCCGAGGGGGCCGGGGTTGGTG
>NZ_SSXE01000088.1 GCF_021699195.1 Nonomuraea sp. MG754425
CACGAGGCTGCCGCCCCTCGGCCCGCCGGCCGGCAGCCTCGTGGCCGCGCCGCCGGGGCGCGCGGATCACGATCGGGGCTGATCTCCCCGGCCGGAAGCGACATCCCCCAGCGCGGCGGTGTCACTGACGCCGGCTCGTGTCCTGATCCGGCGTCGTGATCCCGGGGAAGGCGAGGATGCGCTCGACGACCAGGTCAGGGGCCTCGACGGGCAGCGCGTGACCGGTTTCGGGCACGATCTCCACCCGCCAGGACGGCGCGACGCCCGCCAGCCGCGCGGCCAGCGCCCCCGCGTCGTGCAGCGCGCTGCGCGCGCCCAGCAGCACCTGCACGGGCACGGACAGCTCGCGCACCCGCTCGTCGGTGTAAGGGGGCGGGACGGGCAGCCGCCGGCGGAAGGATCGTCCGGCCCGCACCAGTCTCATCAGCTCGTCCTCGCGCAGCGTGCCGTTGCCCGCCGCGCCGGCCACCCGGTGCCGCCACGTGCGCGGAAGTGTGGCGGCCAGCCCGCCGACGATGAGCCACCGCAGGAACCGCCCGCTCATCGGCGCGAAGCCGGCCGGGTCCACCAGTGTGAGCGCCGCGACCCGGCCGCCCCCGCCGAGCTGCTGCTCCACGGCGACCCAGGCGCCGTACGAGGAGCCCACCAGGTGCGCACGTTCGGCCCCGACCTCGGCCAGGACGTCGGTGAGCCAGCCCCCGACCTCGGCCCCGCTCGCGAGCGGCCGGGTCTGAACCGAGCGGCCGGGCTCGCCGAGCGGATCGAGGGCCAGGACCGGACGCTCAAGGGCCAGCGGCCCGACGTGGCGGTACCAGGCCAGCGCGTTCCCGCCGGAGCCCGCCAGCAGGACGACGGGATCGCCGCCGGCGGGCCCGGCCCGGAGCACGCGCACGCTGCCGGCGCGGGTCTCCACCTCGGTGTCGTCCACCGGTACGGGCCACAACGCGCCGAGCGCCCGGCTGTAGGCGGCGTGGTACCGGGCACGGGCGGAGTCGCCGGTGAAGCTCGACGGCCGGTCGGGCACGCGCATGATGACCTCATCTCGTTAATGGATACAGTCGTATCCTAACAAGGGGTGTGGCCGGCGAATCACCCGGATCCCTCGCGAAACGCCCTCCGCATCACCGGGCGCGCGGCGGCATCGGCGAAACCCGGCACCGCGCGCAGCCGCCACGCGAGATGCTGGCCCGACGTCCGTACCCAGCCGTCAGGAGCAGCTCTTGGAGTACATCGAGGTCGAGCAGAAGTTCCGCCTCCTCAGCCCGGTGGACGACCTGAAGGCCGCCCTCGCCGAGCGCGGCGCCGGGGCCGGCGAGCCCACCCGGCAGGTGGACACCTACTTCAACTGCCCGCACCGGGACTTCCTCGACGGGCAGATCGTCTCCGAGTGGCTGCGGATCCGGGAGGAGGACGGGCGCGCGTCCCTGAACTTCAAGCGGTGGCATCCGCTGGAGGCGGCGATCAAGACGCACTGCGACGAGTACGAGAGTGTCGTCTCCGACGTCACCGCCGTCCGGCTCACCCTCGCCGCCCTCGACTTCACCGAGCTGACCGTCGTGGACAAGACCCGCGAGGAATGGCACCTGGACGGCATCGCGCTGGCCTTCGACACCGTGGCCGGCCTCGGCGCCTTCGTCGAGTTCGAGTTCAAGGGCGAGGCCGGCGGCGCCGACGAGGCGAACGCGGCGATCACCGCCTTCATCGACGGGCTGGACATCCGGCTCGGCGAGCGCATCCACGCGGGCTACCCCCACATGACCATGGGCCTGCACCCGGCAGGCTGAACCGGCACCTCACACCCCCGCCCGCAACAGACGCAGGGCGGCCTCGGACGGCGACCCGGGTTCGGCCACGAACACCGCCAGCCGTTGCCCTGGGTCGTCCTGCACCCGGAACACCTCCTCCGCCAGCGTCAGCTCGCCGACCAGCGGATGACGGAACGTCACGGTGGCCGAGCGGCAGTCGCGCACCGGATGCCGGGCCCACAGCGTGGCGAACCGGGCGCTCTTCATCGTCAGTTCCCCCACCAGCCCGGCCAGGCCGAGATCGTCCGGCCACCGCCCGGCGGCCTTGCGCAGGTAGGCGGCCTGATTTGTTATAATCTATGACGTTAATCTCTTGCTTCAGCAATGTGACCCCATGGCACGTTGGAATGGCTTATAGCAGTTATGGGTGGGTTTAAGAGGATGGAGATGCTTCAACGGGGCTCTTGCTGATATGTCGGATTGACGGTGTAGGTTATAACCGTCACCGACGAGACGGGACTGCGATGGGCGAATCAGCGGCTGAGCTCTACACCACCAAGGCGGACTTCGCCTACCTGCGTGTCAAGGAGCTGATCCTGTCCGGGGCGCTGCTCCCCGGCTCCGTCATCGCGCAGGCGCAGCTCGCCAGGGAGATCGGCATCAGCACCACGCCCCTGCGCGAGGCGCTGCGCCGGCTCAAGAGCGAGGGGCTGGTCGAGCTCGACGCCCACCGTGACGCCCGCGTCGCGCCCCTGGCCGCCGAGGAGGCTCGCGACCTGCTGGAACTGCGCCGGAGCCTGGACCCGCTGGCCGTCGCGCTGGCCGCCGAACGCCGCACCAAGGCCGACATCGTCGCCATGCGCGCCGCCCACGAGGGCCTCCAGCCGCTGCCCGGCAACCCCGCCTACGGGCAGTTCGTCATCCACCGTACGTTCCACCGCGCGCTCTACTCCGCCTCCCACAACGACCTGCTCATCCAGACCCTCGACGGCCTGTGGGACAAGGCCGACCGGTACCGCCGCCTCGCCCTGGAGGTCGAGCGCGACCAGGCGACCCGCGACAGCAAGGCCGCCCAGCACGAGGCCCTGCTCGAGTACGTGATCGCGGGCGACGCCGAGTCGGCCGCGGCGGTCATGCGCGAGCACATCGACACCAGCCTCGGCGCCCAGGCAGCCTGGCGGCTACGCAAACACCAGCCGGGCCCGGCCGCTTCGGGCGGTGCCGTCGAGGGCGAGGGCGATGCCTGACTCCTGGCATCGGCACGCCGTCCTGTTGTCCCACTCGGCCGGCACCCAGGTCATCACCTTCGTGCTGCGGCCGACCATGTCGTACCGCGCGATGGAGCTGGACGTGCCCCCGGCCTGGCTCGGCGTCCTCGGCGCCAGCTTCGCCCTCGCCCCGCTGCTGCTGGCCCTGCCCGCCGGGCACGCCGCCGACCGGTACGGCGAGCGCCGCATGGCCGTCGCGGGCGCGCTGCTGCTCGCCGCCTCCGCCGTCGCCTTCACCGTGCTCGGTCACACCGTCGCCGGGCTGGTCGCGGCCGGGGTCCTGCTCGGCACCGGCCACCTGGGCAGCGTCATCGCCCAGCAGGCGCTGGTCGCCAACACCGCGCAACGCGGACGGCACGACACCGCCTTCGGCCACTACACCTTCGCCGCCTCCCTCGGCCAGGCCGCGGGCCCGCTGCTGATCGCCGCGTTCGGCGGCGCGGGGGCCATCCCCGACACCGGCCGCATCTTCGCCGCCTCCTGCGGCCTCGCCCTGGTGATCCTCGCGCTGTCGGCCGCGCTCCCGAGCCACCCGTCCGGCCGGGCCGCGGCGGACGACGGCGACCTGCGCACGCTGCTGCGCCTGCCCGGCCTCGCGCACGCCCTGCTGACCAGTTGCGTGGTGCTCGCCGCGGTGGACGTCACGCTCGCCTACCTGCCCGCGCTCGGGGCCGAGGTGGGCCTGAGCGCCGGGGCCGTGGGGCTGCTGCTCACGCTGCGCGGCCTGGCGTCCATGACCTCGCGCTTCTTCCTCGGACGCCTGTCGCGCGCGGTGGGCCGCCGCCGGCTGCTGGTCGTCAGCACGCTGGGCGCGGCCGTCGCCATGGTGCTCACGCCGGTGCCCATGCCGGTGTGGCTGCTCGCCGCGCTGCTCCTCGTCGTGGGCTTCGGCCTCGGCGTGGGCCAGCCGCTGACGATGTCCTGGCTGGCCGAGTCCGCCCCGCCGGGCATGCGCGGCCGGGCCATGTCGCTGCGGCTGGTCGGCAACCGTACCGGCCAGCTCGTCATCCCGGGCGCGGCCGGTCTCATGGCGGCCGGTCTCGGCGCGGGCGGCGTCCTGTTCGTGACCGCGCTCAGCCTCGGCTGGGCCGGCGTGGCCGCCCGGCGGCTTCCCGTCGATCCGTAGAGAGGGCTCTGCACCATGACCATCGTCACCGCCGACCTGTACGACGAGCGCGGCGACCAGTTCGACTCCTGCGAGCTGCAACTGCGCCAGTACGGCGGCCGGCACGCCTTCGCCGGCCCCGTCGCGACCGTCCGCTGCCACGAGGACAACGCCCTGCTGAAGTCGGTGCTGTCGGAGCCCGGCGCGGGCCGCGTGCTGGTCGTGGACGGGGGCGGCTCCCTGCGCGCCGCCCTCATGGGCGACGTCATCGCCGGCCTGGCCGTGGCGAACGGCTGGGCCGGCGTGATCATCAACGGGGCCGTCCGCGACGTCGTCGCGCTGCGCGGGCTCGATCTGGGCGTCAAGGCGCTCGGCTCCAACCCCCGCAAGAGCGGCAAACAGCGCACTGGGGAACGCGACGTCACGCTCACCTTCGGCGGGGCCGCCTTCCACCCGGGCGCGGAACTCTTCTCCGACGACGACGGCATCCTCGTGACCCGAGACCGGCGCTAGCCCCGCGACCGGCGCGGCGGACGCACGGCGGGAGCGGGTCAGGCGTCGTGGACGAGCAGGCTCCTCGCGGACTCCACGAAGTCGGCGACCAGCGGATCGCGGTCGCCGGCCCGGGCGGCGACGACCACCTGGCAGGGCTCGATCCCCTCGACGGGCACGGTGACGAGGTCGTCCCGGAGGGCGGCGCGGGTGTCGCCGGCGGGCACGAGGGCGATGGCCAGCCCGTCGGCGACCGCTTCGAGCTTGTCCTCGAACGTGTCGACGACCATGGGACCGAGCGGGGCAGGGGCGCCGTCCGGGCGGGGGTCGAGCCGCCAGAACCCGGTCCACAGCGCGGCCATGCCGGCGCAGGCCACGAGCGGTTCGCCGGCGAAGTCGGCGGCGGTGACCGACTTCTCGCCGGCCAGCCGGTGGCCGGCGGGGACGAGGAGCGCCCGGGGCTCGTCGTACAGGACGGTCACGCGCAGGTCGTCGGCCGGGATGGGCAGCGGCGTCCGGGTGACGAGCGCGTCCACCCGGCCGTCGGGCAGGGCGCGGGTCTCGTCCCAGTCGAGGTGCCGGCCGCGGACGTGGGCGTCGGGGTGGCGGCGGCGCAGGTCCCGCAGCGCGGGGGTGATGACGAGGTCCTCGACGTAGCCGATCGTGATCGTGCGCGCCGGGGCGGCGGAGCGGGCGGTGAGCGTCGCCTGCCGGGCGGTGTGCAGCAGCGCCTGCGCCTGCGGGAGGAAGGCCGCGCCGGCGGCGGTGAGGCGGCTGCCCTGGGGAGTGCGGTCCAGCAGTCGCACGCCGAGCACGTCCTCCAGCCGCTGGATCTGGCGGCTCAGCGACGGCTGGGCCAGGTGCAGCGCCGCGGCGGCGCGGGCGAAGTTCAGGTGCTCGGCCACGACCGTGAAGTAGCGCACCAGCCGCAGATCGAGATCGACGGCGGGCTCGGTGGGCGGCGGCGCGACGGCTGTATCGGACATCTCTTCACCTTGTTCGTTATGCGGATCCTGCATGACGGGGTGCGGAACAGGTCTTGGACACCCAGGTCAACGCGGAGTTGACTGAAATCCGTCCCGCCGGGACACGAAACCGGTTCTGAGATTTCCTGCGAAAGAGGTTGACCGATATGGGCAAGTACGAGGGCAAGAGCGTGGTGATCACCGGTGGCAGCAGCGGGTTCGGTCTGGCCACCGCGCGGCTGCTCGTGGACGAGGGCGCGCGCGTCCTGATCACGGGCCGCACCCAGTCCACCCTGGACGCCGCCCGCGACCTGCTCGGCGACCGCGCGATCGCCGTGCGCAGCGACGCGTCCTCGCCGGCCGACATCGACGCGCTGGCCGACCGGGTGAAGGCCGAGTTCGGCACGTTCGACGCCTTGTTCGCCAACGCCGGCGTCAACGGTTTCGCCCCCTTCGAGGCGACCACCGAAGAGCTGTTCGACCAGTTGATGGCCATCAACGCCAAGGGCCCGTACTTCACGGTGCAGCGGCTCGCCCCGCTGATCGCCGAGGGCGGCGGCGTCGTGCTCACCACCTCGGTGGCCAACGTGCTCGGCCTGCCCATGCTCAGCGCGTACGCCGCCACCAAGGCCGCGCTGCGCTCCATGACCCGCAGCCTGGCCCGCGAACTCCTCCCGCGCAGGATCCGCGTCAACGCGGTCAGCCCCGGCCCGATCGACTCGGGCATCCTGGAGAAGTCGATGCCCAAGGAGGCAGCCGACCAGACCAAGGCGCAGATGGCCGCCGACAATCCCATGCTCCGCCTGGGAACGCCGGCCGAGATCGCCAAGGCGGTCGTGTTCCTCGCCTTCGAGGCCACCTTCACCACCGGCGCCGAACTCGCCGTGGACGGCGGCGGCTCCCAGCTCTGACGAGCGGGCGCGAGCGGGCCCGGGGGCGGGCCGTCCAGGAGGACGGCCCGCCCCCGGCACGTCACCGCCACCGATCGCGGTACGCGCGGTGCGCGGCGTGCCGTCGTCACGCGGCACCTTCTGCAAGGGGTTGTCCACCGAACTGGTCGTCCGGTCCGGCCCCAGCGACGTGACGGCAGTCGATTGACTCAAGAGCGTGGCCCGGCCCGGGGCTAACCTGTGAGCAGGAAACATCCGAACATGGAAGTAGAACGACGCGGATGCGCCGGTCGCCGGAGACGGCTGCCGCCGACCGCTGGACCTGCGAACCCCTTCGCGCCGACACGGCGCCGTCTCACTGAGCACCGGAGGAGTCCGTGGATTCGCACAAGGTTCACAACGAACGCCTGCACGCGTTGATGAGAGAGGCGGGCTGGAACGGTCAGAGCCTCGCGGAGGCGGTCAACGCCGTCGGCAGGGAGGCGAACCTGCCGCTCACCTACACCCGGTCATCGGTCGCCCAGTGGCTGGCCGGCATGACGCCCCGGCGGCCGGTGCCGCACGTCGTGGCGGAGGCGCAGTCGCGGCGGGTGGGCCGGCTGGTGACACCCGCGGAGGCGGGTTTCGACGACGGCGGCCCCGAGGACGGCGGCAGCCCGCTCGACCGGCTGACCACGCTGGCCGTGGCGACCGACGCGGCCAACCTGGGCGCCTCTCCCTTCCGCGTCTACAGCCTGTCCGGCCGCCCGCCGGACGAGCGGAATTCGCCGGTCCCGGTGTCGGCGGAGCTGAGCGGCTCCGTCCGGGTGGGCAGCAAGGACGTCGAGTCGGCCGAGGTGATGCTGCGGCTGTTCTCCGACGCCGACGCGGCGGCCGGGTCGGGGCACGTCCGGGCCGGGCTCAGCCTCTACCTGGCCGACACCATCGTCCCGTCGTTGTCGGCGGCCCCGCGGGAGATCCGCGCGGAGCTGCTCACGGTGGCCGCCCGGCTGAGCTACCAGTGCGGCGTGATGTGCTACAACGACGAGCTGCACGGCTTCGCCCAGCAGTACTTCCAGGTCGCGCTGCGGCTGGCCGCCGAGGCGCGGGAGCCGGGGGTGGAGGCGCTGGCGCTGTCGGCCATGAGCGTGCAGGCGGTGTCGCTCGGTCATTTCGACCACGCGCTCGGCCTGTCGCGCGCCGCCGTGGAGATCGCGGGGGGCCGCCTGCCGCCCGCGGAGCTGGCCTGGCTGTTCGGCCAGCGGGCGGTCGCGCACGCGGCGGCCGGCGACACCAACAGGGCGCTGGCCGACATGACGGCGGCGCGCGCGCAGCTCAAGCGGTTCGCCGGCGTCGATCGCGCGCCCGCGGCGGCGCTGGCCTACCAGCGCGGCCTCATGCTGGCGCTGCTCGGCGACACCCCCAGGGCCATCGCCCAACTGGAGATCTCGGTACGGCACCGCCCCGCCACCGAACGGCACTCCCGTGCCATCACGTTGTCGCGCATCGCCGGTCTCCAGCTCCGCCACGGCCATCTGGAGGAGGCCGTGGCCACCTGGCACCGGTTCCTCGACGACTATCCGGCCATCAGGTCCGGCCGGGCCTGCGCGGCGCTCGCCCTGCTCCAGGCCGGGCTGCGCCCCTACCGCGGCGTCGCGTCGGCCGGCGCGCTGCTGGCGCGTGCCACGTCCCTGCAGCAGCGGCTGCCGCACCTGGCGGCGGGGTCGCGGACGGCCGCCGTCATCCCCTCCCGCGCCTTCGACATCCCCGTGCCCTTCCCGGCCGACAGATCCGGGTGACCTGCCAGAAAAACCACCTATTTCTCCCTTATTTCGTTCCGGCCGTCGCGGGTGAATCGCGGCGGCCGGAAATTGTCATGCTCCCGGACAAGGTCGTCAAGATCGGTCGATAACTTAACGGACTGCGCTTCCGGAAAGCACCGTTGACCAGCATTTCGCGGCTAGCGTCTGCTCTGTCGTCAACGCGAGGGAACGGAGCGAAAACGATGGGTCAGAACCTGTCTTCTCTCGTGCACATCCTGCTCACCGGCGGTCCCGACGCCCTGGAAGCGGCCGATCGGCGGCGCCGGATTCCCGCCGGTGAATCCGAGGTGAAAGTACGTCGCGCGCACTGCACCGAGCATTTCCGGCGGACCCCCGTGACCGTTCGCATCCACCAGCGCGAATTCCAGGTCTACGACTGGTCGCACCGCACGTACGTCGCCGAGTAATCACCCCCCAGAAACGGAGCAACGAATGTCCACGACCCGTTCAGAGCCGATCGCGATTATCGGGGTCGGCTGCCGTTTCCCCGGAAAGGTGCAGACCCCGGGGCACCTGTGGAGCCTGGCCGCCGAGCGCCGCCAGGAGATGGGCCCGGTGCCCCCCGATCGCTGGGACGCCGAACGGCTGATGGCCCTCCAGAACCCCGACGAGGCCGCACGGTACGGGCGGGGGTGCTTCCTGGACGGCGACGTGTGGGCCTGGGACCCCGAGGCGCTCAACGTCGCGCCCGCCGAGCAGCGCTGGGTCGATCCGCAGTTCCGGGTCCTGACGGAGGTGGCCTGGGAGGCGGTGGAGCACGCCGGCGTCCCGCTGGAACGGCTGCGCGGCTCGCGCACCGGCGTCTACGTCGGGGCCTACACGCCCGACAACCTGTTCCGCGAGGCGCGGCCCGTCGAGGACGCGCTCAACAGCATGTACCTGTTCGGCAACTTCCCCGGCACGCTCGTCGGCCTGCTGGCCTTCGGCCTGGACCTGCGCGGCCCGGTGGTGGCGCTGAACACCATGTGCTCCTCGGGCCTGGTGGCCGTGGACGCCGCCTGCGCCGCCCTGGAGCGCGGCGACTGCGACACGGCCCTGGCCGGGGCCGTCATGCTGATGTTGTCGCCGCAGACGCACCACCTGGAAGCCTCGCTGCTGACCTCGCAGCGCGGTGAGTCCTTCGCCTTCGACTCCCGCGCCGACGGCTACGTACGCGGCGAGGGAGCCGCGATGCTGCTGCTCAAGCCGCTGTCGGAGGCGCGCGCGGCCGGTGACAGGGTGCTCGCCGTGATCCGCGGCAGCGCGGTCAACAACGACGGCCAGGCCACCCGGCTCACCGCGCCGTCCACCGAGATGCAGCAGAGCCTGTACCGCTCCGCGCTGGCCCGCGCCGGCGTCGACCCGGGCCAGGTCGGCCTGGTCGAGGCGCACGGGCCCGGCACGCCGGTCGGCGACCCCGTCGAGTACATGTCGATCAACGCCGTGTACGGCCGGGGCAGCGGCCGGTGCGCGCTCGGCTCCATCAAGACCAACATCGGCCACTCCGAGCCGGTGTCGGGCCTGGCCGGGACGATCAAGGCCATGGAGTGCATGCGGCGCGGCCTGATCGCGCCGAACGCCAACTTCCGCTCCTGGAACCCGGCCATCGCCGTGGACGAGCAGTCCCGCCTGTTCGTGCCGACCGAGGTGACGCCCTGGCCGGTGGACGGGGAGACCCGGCTGGCCGCCGTGTGCTCGTACGGCGTGACCGGGACCAACGCGCACCTCATCCTGGAGTCGGAGCCGGCCCCGGCCGCGCGCCCCCGCCGCGCGTCCGGACCCGCGCAGAGCCGGCCGCTGCTGTTCCCGCTCTCCGGCGTCTCGCAGGAGTCGGTCACGCTCGCCGCGGGCCGTCTCGCCGGGTGGGCCGAGGGCGAGGGCGCGGCCGTCGGCCTGGACGACGCCGCCCGCACGCTGGCGGCGCACCGCACGCACGGCGTGCACCGGGCCGTGATCGTCGCCCGCGACCGGAGCGAGCTGGCCGCCCGCGCCAGGGACCTGGCGGCCGGGACGGGCCCCGACGGGGTGGTCACCGGGGCCGTCACGCTGCCCGAGAGCCACCGGGGCCCGGTGTTCGTCTACCCGGGCCAGGGCACGCAGTGGGCCGGCATGTGCCAGGGCCTGCTGGAGTCGGAGCCCGCGTTCGCCGCCGCCATCGACGAGATCGAGCCGCTGATGGCCGCGGAGTCGGGCTTCTCGCTGCGCCGGATGCTCATGGAGCCCGAACTGCTCGTCGGGGTGGACCGCATCCAGCCCGTGCTGTTCGGCGTGCAGGTGGCGCTCACCCGGCTGTGGCGGTCCTACGGCGTGGAACCGGCCGCGGTGATCGGGCAGTCGCTCGGGGAGGTGGCCGCGGCCCACGTCGCGGGCGCGCTCAGCCTCGCCGACGGGGTGGCCGTGATCTGCCGCCGCGCCACGCTGCTGGCCGAGACGGCGGGCGGCGCGATGGCCTCGGTCATGCTGTCCGCCGAACGCGTCCGGGCCGACATCGAGGCGGCCGGCGCCGACGGCGTGGCCATCGGCGTGCTCACCGCGCCCGAGGCGACCGTGATCTCGGGCGACGCCGAGCAGGTCGCCGCCCTCGTCGCCGCCTGGCAGGAGGCCGGGGCGGTCGCCCGCATGGTGGACGTGGACGTCGCCTCCCACTCCCCGCAGATGGACCCCATCCTCGACCGGCTCCACCAGGCGGTCTCCTCGGTGACCGCGCACGAGCCCCACCTGCCGTTCTACTCGACCGCCGCCGCCGACCCGCACAACCCCGGACCGCTGGACGCCTCCTACTGGGTGCGCAACCAGCGCGACACCGTGCACTTCCACGAGGCGCTGGCGGCGGCCATGGCCGACGGGCACCGGCTGTTCGTCGAGTGCGGCCCGCACCCGCTGTCGCTGCGCCCGGTCGCCGACACGGCCCGCCACCACGACGTGCACGACACGCTCGCGGTCGGCAGCCTGCGCCGGGGCGAGCACGACCAGGACACCTTCCTGGCCAACCTCGCCACCGTGCACTGCGGTGGCCAGGCGATCGACTGGAGCGCCCGGTACGGCGAGGGCCGGCCGGTGGACGTCCCCGGCACGGCCTGGCGCCGGCTGCGGCTCGGCGGGGAGCGGGAGCCGTACCGGCTGGTCGCCCCCCACCTGCCGGCGGCCAGCGAGCACCCGCTGCTCGGCGGCCACGTGCACGACCCCGACGCGCCCGGACGGCACCTGTGGCAGACGCCGATCAGCCCCCGCAGGCTGGCCTGGCTGGACGATCACCAGGTCGCCGGCGTCCCGGTGCTGCCCGGCACGGGTTACGCCGAGATGATGCTGGCCGCCGGGTCCGAGGTGTTCGGCACCACGTGCCTGTCGCTGAGCGAGCTGAGCATCGAGACCCCGCTGCCCCTCGACCCCGAGCCGCTGGTCACCACCCGCCTGCGGGGCGACGCGCGGGGGGCCGCCGCCGAGGTCGTCTCCCAGGGCGCGGACGGGGCCCTGATCGTGCACGCCCGCGGCACCGTCCGGCCGCTGCGCGGCGAGGTGCGGCCCGCCGCGCTGGACCCGGCCGCGCTGACGGGGGAGGAGTGGCGCGACTCGGTGCCCGGCGAGCTCTACGCGCACGTCCGCGAGCGGCACAACGTGATCCACGGGCCCGCGTTCGCCGCGATCGAGCGCATCCAGGTGCACCCGGAGGAGGACCGCGCGGTCTCGTCCCTGCGGATCGCCGACCCCGGCCGGGCCTCGGCCTGGATGATGGTGCTGCACCCGGCGCTCGCCGACGAGGTGGTGCAGACCGTCGTCGGCGCGTGGATCGTCAACTACGCCACCAGCCCCGGCCCGGTCGTGGTGCACGGCGCGGCCGAGATCAGGGTGTACGGGCCCACCGCGCACGCGCGCCTGGCCAACGTCCGGCTCGACCAGGCCGACGACCTGGCGTGCACGGCCTCCGGCCAGCTCCTGACGTCGGACGGCACCGTCGTCGCCGAGGTGCTCGGGCTGCGCCTGGTCAACATCACCCCGCCCCAGGAGCGCTTCAACGCGCGCCTGGCCCACACCGCGTGGGTGCCCGAGCCCGCGCCGGAGCCGATGGACGCCGAGCGGGCCGCCGCGTCCCGCTGGCTGGTCGTCGCCCCTGACAAGACGCCCTGGGCGCAGCGGCTGAGCCGGCTGCTGGAGACCGGCTCCGCGGGCTCCCGGCTGCTGACGCACGGCGGGGACGCCGAACTGACGCCCGCGCGGCTGAACGAGGCCCTCGGCGAGAGCGGCGCCGCGCCCACCACGATCGTGCTGGCCGTCGGCGGCGGACCGGGGGAGTTCGACCCGGCCGTCTCGGCCCGCGAGGAGCTGCGGCGGGCCGTCATGATCATCCAGTGGGCCGCCGCACAGGAACGGCCGCCGAGGTTGTGGCTGGCCTTCCGCACCGACGACGCGCCCATGACGGCGGCGGGCCTGCGCGGCCTGTGGCGGGTGGCCGCGTTCGAGCACCCGGAGCTGGCCCCGAGCGTCCTGGAGCTGTCCGCCGGCACGCCGCTGGACGCGGTGCTGGCCGACCTGCGCGCCGCCGACGCGGCCATCACGGAGGTCACCTGGTCGCACGAGACCCGCCACCTGGTACGGGTCCGCCCCGGCCCGGCCCCCGCCGCGGGCGGGTCGCTGGCCGAGCCGGTGCGCTCCGACGCCGCGTACGTGGTCACGGGCGGGCTGGGCGGGCTCGGCCTGCTCACCGTCGAGTGGCTGGCGGACCGGGGCGCCCGGCGGGTCGTGGTCTGCGGCCGGTCCGCGCCGTCCGAGCACGCCTCCGGCCTGCTGGAGCACCTGCGCGTCAGCACGGGAGCGCAGATCGCGGTCGTGCTCGGCGACACGGCCGACCCGGCGGTCGCGGGGCAGGTCATCCGGACCGCCACGGACGGGAACCTGCCGCTGGCGGGCGTGCTGCACGCCGCCGGGGTCGTCGAGGACGCCACCCTGGCCACGCTGGACGACGTGACCATCGACCGGGTCTGGCGCGGCAAGGCCGAGGGCGCCTGGGCCCTGCACCAGGCCACCCTGGACCACGACCTGGACTTCTTCGTCGTCTACTCCTCCGTGGCGTCCCTGCTGGGCTCGCCCGGCCAGGCCGCCTACGCCGGGGCCAACGCCTTCCTCGACGAGCTGGTGCGCTGGCGGCTGAGCCAGGGCCTGCCCGCCACGGGCATCCACTGGGGCGCCTGGTCCGAGGTGGGCCGCGGCCAGCACCTGGGCCGGCAGGGGCACGTCACGATCTCGCCGGCCGACGGCATCGAGGCGCTCGAACGCATCCTGACCGCCGGGCACCGCCGGCTCGCCTACTCGCCGATCGACGCCGACCGGTGGATCGCCGCCTACCCGGCGATGTCCGGCTCGACCTTGCTGCGTGACCTGCTCGACGAGCGGCCCGCGCCCGCCGGGGGCTCGTCCCCGGTGCTGGAGGAGCTGCACGAGGCCAGGACCCCGGGCCAGCGACGCAAGATCATCGAGGATCACATCATCGACTGCGTCCGGACCATCCTGGGCGGCACCACCCGCCACATCACGCCCGACACCAGCCTCGTGCTGCTCGGCGTGGACTCCCTGGCCGCCGTGCAGCTCCAGATGCGGCTGCAGAACAGCCTGCGGATCACCATCAAGGCCGGGGTGATCTGGGTCAAGCCCAGCGCGGGCGGGCTGGCCGAGTGGATCAGCGACCAGATGGGTTTCACCGGGGCGACCGACGGAAGGCAGACCTCCGATGCGGCAGCAGAGCTCGTCTCCGCATAACGCCGCCGCCATGACCACGTACCGGCCGGGCGCGGCGCGCCCGCCGGTGCTGTGGGCGGCCTTCGGCGCGGTGTGCGTGCTGTTCCAGACCTGGGTGGCCGTGCGCTGGGCCGCCGGCGGCAACCTGCGCACGTACGACTTCGACGGCCCCATGCCCGGCTACCTGCGGCTGAGCACGCAGGTGCTCCAGGTCATGGCGATCACGGTGAGTGTGTTGATGATCGTCCACTGCGTGCGCGAGAGCCGGAGGGCGGGGCGGGTGACCCTGTCGGCCGCCCTCGTCGCCGGCTACTTCCTGTCCTTCTGGAGCGACCCGTACTCGGGCACGCTCTACCAGACCGCGAGCAACAACCTGAACGGGATCGCCTACCCGACCTGGGGCCCCTACCTGCCGGGCTGGCAGGGACCCGTGCCGCAGGCGCAGAGCCTGCTGGAGAACCTGGGCTACCCGTGGGTGGTCATCTGGATCTGGATGGGCCTGGGCATCTCCCGGTGGCTGCGGGCCAGGCGTCCCGGCTGGAGCCGGGCCCGCACCGGCGGGCTCACCGCCGCGCTGATGTTCCCGATCGACATCGTGCTGGAGCACGCGTACATGCGGTTCGGCGGTTACGGCTACTCCCGCGCGCTGCCGCACCTCACCCTCTTCGAGGGCGAGTGGTACCAGCTCCCGCTGTACTCCCCGGCCGTCATGACCTTCTGCGCCGTCATGCCGGTCGTGCTCATGGACCTGTACGCCCGCCCAGGTCGCGAGGTCTGGCTGCTGGAAGGGTCGCTCGACCTGCCCCGGCGGCTCCAGCCGTGGGTGCGGCTGCTGGCGGGCGTCGGGTTCGCCAACGTCTGCATGCTCTCCCTGCAACTGGTGGTCTTCCTCGGCTCGCTGGTCAGCTACCCCATCGACCTGCCGCCCTGGTACGAACGGCCGCCGTCGTGACCGCCCCCGACCGGGCCGTCGTCGTCGGGGCCGGCATCGCCGGCCTCGCCGCGGCGCGCGCCCTGAGCGGGGCCTTCTCCGAGGTCACCATCGTCGAACGCGACCTGCTGCCCGACGTGCCCCGTCCCCGGTCCGGCGTTCCGCAGGGCCGCCACGGGCACGCGCTCGCCGCCCAGGGGCTGCGCGTGCTCGGCGAGCTCTTCCCCGGGCTCGGCGACGACCTGCACGCGGCGGGCGCGCCCGCGATCGACTTCTGCGTCCAGGCCGAACACCACTGGCCGGACGGGGTGCCGTCCGCGACGCCGTCCGAGGTGGTCATCCAGCCGGTCAGCCGGCCGCTGCTGGAGGACGTCCTGCGCCGCCGCGTCATGGCGCTGCCCGGCGTCCGCGTCGTGGCCGGGCACACGGCCACCGGCCTGCTGGGCGACGCGCGCCGGGTCACCGGCGTGCGCCTCGGCAGGCGCGGCGGCGGGGCCACGACGTTGCGCGCGAGCCTGGTCGCCGAGGCCGCCGGACGCTCGTCCAAGCTGCCCGCCTGGCTGGCCGGCCTCGGTGTGCCGCCGCCACCGGAGAGCGCCGTGGACGCCGGCGTCGGCTACGCCACCCGTGGCTACCTGCTCGAATCCGGCGACGCCCCGCCCTGGCGGGCGCTGTTCGAGATCCCGCACGCCCCGGTCGTCGCCCGCGGCTGCTTCGCCCTGCGCGTCGAGGACGACCGGCTGCTGGTCACCCTGCAGGGCGCGGCGGGCGACCACCCGCCCGCCGACCCCGACGGCTTCGAACGCTTCATGAAGTCCCTGCGCAGCGACATCGCCGCCGTCGTCGCGCCGCTGCGTCCCGAACCGGGCGTGCACCGCTACGGGCGCTCGGCCGCGCTGCGCCGGCACTACCACCGGCTGCGGCGCTGGCCCGAGGGCCTGATCGTGCTCGGCGACGCCGCCTGCACCTTCAACCCCCTGTACGCCCAGGGCATGACGGTGGCCGCCCTGGAGGCCAGGGCGCTGGCCGAACTGCTCGGCACGGCCCCCGGCCCCGGCGGGCTCTCGCGGGAGTTCCAGCGGCGGGCCGGCCGGATCACCCGCTGGCCGTGGACCATGTCCGCGCTGGCGGACCGGGCGTGGACCGACAGCGGCCCCCTGGTCGCGGCCACGCATCGGTACCTGAGCGCCTGCCAGGACCTCGCGGTCGGCGACCCGGCCATGTTCCGCGACCTGGCGCGGGTGACGAACATGCTCACCGGCCCCGCGCCGCTGCTCCGCCCCCGCCACCTGGCCCGGCTCGCGGCCCGTCCGGCCTCGTGAGCCGGACGGCCTCTCACCAGGCCACGGGCAGCCGGACGGGCCCGCGGATCAGCAGCCCCGACTTCCATGCGATGTCCTCGGCCGGCACCGCGAGCCGCAGTTCGGGGAAGCGCCGCAGCAGGGTCTCCAGGCTGACCTCGATCTCCTGGCGGGCCAGGGCGGCGCCCAGGCAGTAGTGCGCGCCGTGTCCGAACGACATGTTCGGACGCGGCGGCCGGGCGATGTCGAAGCGCTCCGGGTCGGGGAAGGCCGCCGGGTCGCGGTTGGCCGCCGCCATCGACGGCATCACCGCCTCGCCCGACCGGATCGTCCCCGAGGGCAGCTCCACGTCGGCCGTGGTGACCCGCAGCAACCCGCCGTCGGCGGGCATCTCGTAGCGCAGGATCTCCTCCACCGCGCCGGGGACCAGGCCGGGGCTCTCGCGCAGGGTCCGGTACTGGCCGCTGGTCAGCAGCGACAGCACACCCCGGGACAGCACGTTGGCGGTCGTCTCGTGCCCCGCCACGATCAGGCTGGCCACCAGGCGCACCATCTCGTCCTCGGCGAGCACGTCACCGCCGTCGTGCGCGGCGATCAGGGCGTCGATGAGCGCGTCACCGGGTTCGGCGCGGCGCTGGGCGATGAGCTCGCGCGAGTACGCGGCGAACTCGCGCTCGGCCCGCCGCCGCTGCTGCGGCGTGTACGCCGTGCTCGACAGGAACACGTCCGACCAGGCCGCGAACCGCGTCAGGTCGGCGGCGGGCACCCCGAGCAGCAGGAAGATCACCCGCAGCGGCAGCCGTACCGCGAAGTCCGAGACCAGGTCGGCCGGCGGGCCTCCCATGCCGGCGGCGAGCTCGTCGGCGACGGCCGCCACCCGTGGCCGCCACGACTCCACCTGACGCGGCAGGAACGCCTTGCCCACCAGGCGGCGGATCCGGGTGTGCCGGGGCGGGTCGATGTTGGACAGCGCCTCCGGATCGCTGCCGGCCACGATCCGCGGGGCGCCGGGGTAGCCGAGCTCGCGGGTGAGGTGCGGGCTGGCCAGCAGCGTGCGGACGTCGGCGTAGCGCACCACCACCCGGGCGTGGTCGCCGCTGGGCAGCCGGGCGGGAGCCAGCGGGGCGTTCCTGCGCCGCTCGTCGAACTCGGCGGGCGGCGTCCCGCGCGGGCCCGGGGGGAAGGGGAAACCAGGATCGGACGGCATGCTCGCGCTCCTTCTCGATCGGTCGTGGTCCGGCTTCTCGGCGGGTCCCGGCCGACGGCGCGGCCGCAACCGCCGCGGGGCTCAGCCCGCGGCCGGGCGTGTGAGCTGGACGGGCAGCTCGCTCCAGCCCTGGATCATGAAGGACGCGAACTGGCGCGGCCCGCCGGCCCCGGGAGCCGGCCGCAGGTCGGGGAAGCGGTCGAAGAGCGCGGGCAGCGCGGTGAGCGCCTCCTGCCAGGCCAGCGGTTCCCCGACGCAGTGGTGCGCGCCGATGCCGAAGGCCAGGTTCTCGCGCTGCTCGCGACCGGCGTCGAAGCGGTCGGCGTCCTCGCCGTGCTGGACCAGGTCGCGCCCGACCCCGAGATAGGTGGCCAGGATGGCGTCACCCTCTGGGATGCGCACGCCGTCCAGGTCGAGGGGCTCGACCGCGAACCGCAGCGGGATGTTGGCCGCCGACGGGCTCCACCGGAGGGTCTCCCTGACCACCGCCTCCCAGCCGATGTCGCCCGCGCGCACCCGCCGGAGCTGGTCGGGGTGGTCGAGCAGGGCCTGCGTGGCGTTCAGGATGAGGCTGACGGTGGTCTCCTGGCCGCCGGAGATGATCATCAGCAGGGTGTCGCTCAGCTCCTGCGCCGTCAGCCGGTCGCCCTCGTCGCGGGCGTTGATGAGCTGGGTGGTCAGGTCGTCGGCCGGGTGCTCGGTCTTGAGCGCGATGAGGTGGCCGATCATGCCGTACACCTCGACGACCGCGGCGGCGGCCAGCGCGGGTTCGGTCGTGGTGTCCAGCACCGTCGAGACGAGCCGGGCGAAGTCGAGGCGCATGTCCTCGGGGACGCCGAACAGCTCGCAGATCACGCCCAGCGGCAGCGGGTGCGCGAACGCGGAGCGCAGCTCGACGACCTGGCCGGGGGGCAGCGCGGCCAGGCCGTCGATGAGCTCGGTGGTGATGCGGTCGATGATCGGCTGGATCGCCTTGGTCCGGTGGTGGGTGAAGCTCGGCGCCAGCAGCTTGCGCAGCCGCCGGTGCTCGGAGCCGTAGGCGTTCAGCATGGTCTGCCCGCCGACCACGACGTTGATCCAGGCCCACTCGGGACGGACGGCCACCTCGGGCCACAACCGCCAGTGCCGGCGGGCGTCCTTGCTGACCTTGGGGTCGAGCAGGAGCTGTCGGAGCAGGTCGTGGCGGGTGACCGCCCACGCGGGGATGCCGCCGGGCAGTTCCACCCGCACGACGGGGGCGATGGCGCGCAACCGCGCGGCCTCGCCGGGGAGATCGGCGCCTGAGGGGTCGAGGACGAAGGGCGGTTGGCTGGTCATGCGGACGCTCCTGGGAGAGCCGGGGCGCCTCGGAGCGGGGCCCCGTCTCGTCCGACGATAGGGACGCCGCGTCGTTTACCGGCCTCTTCCGGCCGGTCGAAGTGTCAAACTCGGCGGCGATCTTGACGGGGCCGGGCGGTGCTACGCCCAGGGGGCGGCGACCACCCAGCTCACGTCGTCGGCCCACGACGTGGCGCTGTCGAAGGTGTTCGTGCCGCCCTCGCTGCCGATGTAGACGATGTTGTCGTAGTGGCGCAGCAGGCGGTTCGGGAAGTTGAAGGAGGCCCACGAAAGCCCCTGACCGTTCAGGCCGGTCTGCGGGCAGAAGGTGGCGTCACCGGCGAACAGGGCGCTGCCGTCGTTGGCGGCGCGGTAGAGCCGGTAGTTGCTGTGCCGCAGGTAGCTGCCCGGATAGTTCTTCGACTCGAACGACACGCAGGCGCTGTAGGCCAGGCCGGCGCGCACGATCCAGGTGGCGTCGTTCTTGTCCAGCGACGAGCTGGCCGAGGTGATCACGGAGGTGACGGCCTGGTCGTTCTGGTGGCGGACGTAGCGGCCGGTGCAGCAGGCCGTCGTCGCGCGCAGCGAGATCGACGCCCCGGCGGCGGGTGTCCCGGCGGGACGGGCGGCCGTGGTGTAGCCGGCGGCCACGATGCCGGCCTGGACGGCGTTCTCGGTGGCGTCCGTCGGATAGCCGGAGGTCATCACGCCCTCGTAGAAGGTGCCGGCGGAGCTGTTGCTGTTGTCGCCGCCGATGCCCAGGATGATGGCCCCCTCCTTCTTCATCGGGTTGTAGCCCGCGACGTTGGGCCGCGCCCCGTTGTAGTAGGTGGACAGGCCGCCCGACTGCGCGTTGCCCGCCCGGATGGACCAGTGGTTCGGCTCGCCCTTGACGATGGCGGTCAGGTACCGGTGGGTCACGGTCGGGTCGCCCGCGTTGTAGCCGGCGTTCACGCCGGAGAACAGGCCGTTCTCCAGGTCGGCCATCACCCACGGGCCGTTGCCGGCGCCGTAGCCCCACGCCTTGATGTTGCCGAAGTAGATGGTCTCCATGGTGCCGTTGCCGTTGTCGCGGCTGTTGGTCTCGGCGTTGCCGTAGTCGAAGCAGCAGCCGGCGTTGTAGTGGGCGCCGTCGAAGACGGCGTACATGCCCTCCGGCTGGTCGCCCTTGGCGACGCCGCTGGTGTTGTTGTTGCGGTAGCCGGTGCCGGGGGCCACGAAGACGCCGTACGCCTTGTGCCCGCCGACCATGGTGGGCGCCGCCGTCGCCACGGCGAGGTTGTCGTACCCGCCCGGGGCCGGGCCGTTGAAGCCGCCGGGGGGCGCCTGGGTCAGGTGGTTGCCGCGTCCCGACTGGTCGTAGATGACGGTGATCACGCACGTCGTACGGGCGCAGAAGGAGTCCTGCGCCGCGGCGTTGGCGTACCCGCCCGCGCTGAGCAGGCCGATGTTCTGGGTGGCGTTGTCCGAGGAGCGGCGTACCTGGTAGAGCGACCCGTTGTAGGTGGCGTACAGGGCGCGGGTCGTGCTGTGGGCCGCCACGCACGGGGTGCCGCCGGCGGCGTAGAGGTCGCATGACTGCGACGCGGCGGCCTGCGACGGGGCGGGGACGCCCGCCAGCAGCCCGGCGGCGAGGGCGACGGCCGCTCCGGTGGCCAGCGCGGCCTTCTTCGCATTCCCTAATCCGAACCCGACGATCATGATGGACCACTGCCTTTCTCGGTCGGCGTCCGCGAACGCTGGAATTTCCGGGCGCGCGCCATTGCTGAATGGCCGGCCCTCGCCTTCATGAACTGCTCATACGCGGGTCAGATGCTGATGTTAGCGTTAACAAAATTAAGTGTGGATGACCTCCGAAGGCGTTCTGTTTTATGAGGGTGACGCGCTCACTATGAATCGGAAGCGAATGTCCGTCAAGGCTTTCACCGCAATGCCGAAAACGTTGTGAGGCGAGCGCGGCATCATGCGCGTCCGCCCCCGCCTCGGGTGAGACGGGGGCGGGCGGTGGCACCGGTGGCTATCCTGCGTAGGTCTCGAACTCGGCGACCTTGGGCGTGCTCGCCGCGCCGGTGATCCGGAAGGTGATCTTGCTCAGCGAGGTCGGGGTGAAGGTGATGGCGCCCGCCCCGCTGCCCGACTTCAGCACCGCTCCGGTGCCGGCGTTGATGAGCTGCCAGGCGCCGATGGCGCCCGCGGAACCCGCCGCCTCGCGGATGACGACACTGGAGACCGTCGTCGCCGAGCCCCACTTGATCGAGATGTCGCCGGTCGAGCCGGACGGCGACCAGAAGGTGCTCAGGCTGCCGTCGCGCACGTTGCCGTAGCTCGTCCCGTCGGCCTTGCTGGAGCCGTCGGAGCCGGCGCCGATGCTGAGGTTGGGGCCGCCGGGCGTGGGGCCGACGGTCGGCGTCACGGTGGGCGTCACGGTGGGCGTCACGGTCGGTGTCGGGCCGGGCGTCTGCGGGGTGCAACTGCCGTCCGACACCTGCAGCCCCTTGTTGGCGCCGGCCGTCTGGCGGATGAGCGCGGGCACGCAGCTCGCCCCGTCGAGGGCGTAGGAGTACGGGACGCTGACGGTGGTGTTGGACTGCGGGTTGGGCCCGGCGGGGTTGTTCTCGCTGCCCGGGGCGGACCAGGTCACGTTGTCGAAGACGTTGCCGCCGACCTGCCAGTAGCCCGCTTCGCTCGTGTAGAAGGTGCCGAGGACGTCCTTGGAGTCCTCGAAGTAGTTGTTGTCCACCTTGGCGCGCCCGCCGGCCCGGGAGTTGATGCCGGACTCGTGCAGGTTCACGTAGTAGTTGTTGTAGATGTGGGCGATGCCGCCGCGCAGCAGGGGCGTGCGGGAGTCGATGTTCTCGTACAGGTTGTGGTGGAAGGTGACGTAGCCGTTCGAGCGGTCGCTCTCGCTGGATCCGATGAGCCCGCCACGGCCGGAGTTGCGCAGCGTGCTGTAGGACAGCGTCACGTACTGGGTGTCGGCCTTCATGTCGAACAGGCCGTCGAAGCCCTCCGACTCCCCGCCGGACGCCTCCAGGCTGACGTGGTCGACCCAGACGTTGCGTACGCCGCTCTCCATGCCGATGGCGTCGCCGCCGTTGGAGGTGGGGGAGCCCGACTTCTTGACGTTGCGGACGGTCACGTTGCGGATGATGATGTTGCTGGCTTCGCGGATGTGGATGCCGAGCTGGTCGAAGACGGCCCCGCCGCCGACCCCGATGATCGTGACGTTGCTGATCTGCTTGAGTTCGATCACATCGGCGGCGGTGTTGCAGCTCGCGCCCGACACCTTGGTGGTGTTGCCGTGGTTGATGGTCCCGGAGACCTCGATGGTGATCGGGGTGCTGCTGCTGGCCCGGCCGCACAGGGCCGCGTGGATCTGGGTCCCTGTGGTGGCCCTGACCGTCTGCCCGCCCGCGCCGCCGGTGGTCCCGCCGTTGGCGCCGGCGTAGCCGGTGGCGCCGTCGGCCGCCGCCGCGGCCTGCGTCGCCGGCAGGGTCATGGCGATCCCGCCGACCGCGGCGACCGCGGTTGCCGCCGCGGCCAGCGCCGCTCGGAGCCGCGACGTGACTGCTCGTCTCATCCTCGCTTCACCTTCTCCTTCGAACACCGGGGGGGTGATCGGCTCCGCGCCTGCCGTGGTCCTGTGGCCGCGGTATCGGGCTGCCGAGGGTCCGGCTGCCGGCGCTGACGGCCGGCGCCGGATACGCACCGCTCACCTGAATGGACGTCTTCGTGGGGACGATCCACACCGTAGGAAAGCGCTTTCCGCGTGTCAACGCGGCCTGAAACTTTCATGTCCGGCCGCGATCGCGCCACGGGGAGCGCACCCCGCCCGCTCACTTCGCGCCCGGCAGGATGTCGCGGTCGAAGATGTCGATCGGCAGGTAGAGCGTGACCGTCGGGTTCGGGATCGTGACGATGCAACTGATGTGCAGCTCGACGGGCGCGACGCTGAGGATCACGTACGCCTGCTCGCCGCTGAAGCCCAGCCCCATCAGGTAGTCCACGGCCCGGAGCATGGCCTCGCGGGCGGCGAAGGTGGCGTCCTGGTAGCCCTGCTCGCGCTCGTCGAAGCAGAAGCCGTTGAAGCCGAGGTAGCGGTCCGCGCCGAAGCGGGCGACCAGCGGCGCGGGCCGCACGACGGGCGTGGTGATGCGGTGGCGGGCCATGCCGTCGTCGATCACGTGCAGCCGCAGCCAGGTCCGGCCGTCCATCTCCATGGCGTTGAAGCAGCACTCGCCGTCCCCGGCGGACAGGTGGTGGTCGCCGAGCGACAGCAGCGCGCCCTCGGCGAAGACGGGGAAGTAGACCCTGGCGCCGGGGCCGAGCCGGTTGATGTCCAGGTTGCCGCCGTTCTCGCGCGGCGGCTGGGTGCGGGCGGCCTCCCGCGCGGCGTGCTCGCCGAGGCCGCGCAGCAGCGCGTTGCGCGGATCGGGGGCGAAGGCGCGGCCGTCGGCGTACAGCGGGCGCTCGCGCTCGTCCCAGCGCCGCAGCAGCTCGTACGACGGAGCCACCCCGATCGTGCCCGGATGCGGCTGCGCCGGGATCCGGACGCCGGGCACCTGCGGCGACTCGGCGATCGAGCCGCGGGCGTACCAGGTGGACCGGTAGCCGTCGGGGAAGATCTCGCCGAGCAGCCCCGGCGTGCCGGGCAGGATGTTGGAGAAGGCGATCCCGCTCAGCGGTTCGCTGCCCAGCACCTCCGCGACCAGCACGTCGCCCGGCCGCGCGCCGTTGACGTACACCGGGCCGGTCAGCGGGTGCATGCGGGTCAGGTCGATCCGCCGCAACTCCTCCAGGCCGCCGTCGTCGTGGACCTGGTAGTCGTCGTAGGCGGCCGACTCCAGGATGACCTCGCCGCCCGGATCGACCGCGACGGCCGGCGGGATGTCCGGGTGCCAGCGGTTGTGCCCGATCCCGGGCTGGTCCGCCAGCGGGGTCCCGACCTGGCAGGAGAGGCGGGGCACGTCAAGATGCCGGTCGCCGAAGCGGGAGAGCGGTTCGTGCTGGGTCACGGTCCCTCCTGAGGGGTGACGGTGAAGCGCACACCGGTGAACGGGGCGCGCCAGGCGGTGACGTCGGCCGCGACGGCGGCGGGGTCCCGGCCGGGGTCCAGGGCGTGGGCGAGGAAGGAGGCGAGCGCGGGCATGTCGTCCGGGTCCGCGCCGATCCGGGTGATCTCGGGGGTGCCGAGCCGCAGGCCGTTCACGTCGCCGCGCACCGGCTCGGCCGGCAGGCCGATCCCGGAGGCGAGCAGGTTCGCGGCCCGCAGACGGCGGGCGGCACGACCGCCGCCGCCGTACCGGTGGGCGGGCACCGCGAACTGGTGCGAGCGCGTCCCGCCGGCGAACACCGGCACGTCCAGCGCCCGCAACTCGGCCGCCAGCCTGGCCGCGTTCGCCGCCATCGCCGCCGCGTGGGCGGGGCCCTCGGCCTGCCAGTCGAGCAGCGTGACGGCCAGGGCGGCGACGCGCCCGGCGTCGGAGTTCGCGGTCAGCCCCGGGTAGGCGATGGCGTCGAGGTGTCCGGCCAGCTCCTGGTCGTCGGTGACGATCAGCCCGCCCGCGGGCCCGCCGAGACTCTTGTACGTGCTCATCGTGACCAGGTGCGCGCCCTCGCGCAGCGGGTTCGGCCAGACCCGGCCGGCGATCAGGCCGCACATGTGGGCCGCGTCGCACAGCACCCGCGCCCCGACGGCGTCGGCGATCTCCCGGACGGCGGCGATCGGGTGCGGGAAGAGGTTGAGGCTGCCGCCGACGCTGATCAGCGCGGGACGCAGCCGTCCGGCCAGCTCGCGCAGCCCGTCCAGGTCCACCGTGTAGCCATCGGGGGAGACCGGGGCGGGGACGGTGGTGAGCCCGTACAGGCCGGCGGCTCCCTCGGCGTGGTGGGTGACGTGGCCGCCGATCTCCGGCGGCGGCGCGATGACGGTGTCGCCGGGGCGGCAGACGGCCATGAAGGCGTACAGGTTGGCCAGCGCGCCCGAGCCGACGCGGACCTCGGCGAAGCTCGCGTCGAAGACCTGGGCGGCCAGCTCGGCGGCGATGATCTCGATGCGCTCGATCGCCTCCAGGCCGGTCTCGTACTTCTCGCCCGGGTGGCCGAGTGAGGCGCGCGGGCCCAGTCCGGCCGACAGCAGCAACTCGGCCCGGGGGTTCATCACGTTCGAGGCCGGGTTCAGGTTGACCGCCTCGACGCCGTGGATGCGCCCGTTCCAGCTCACCAGCCGGTCGATCTCCGCCAGCGTGGCGGCGGGCGGCTGCCCGGCCAGGCCGGCGGTGACCGCGCGGGTGAGGCGTTCGGTGGCGGTGGTGGTCCAGGGGCGGGCCCGCAGCACCATGTCGGCTCCCAGGTCGAGGCGGGGTCGGTGGACCCGACGATAGGCAGCGGCCCCCGGCGGGCACATCCGACCAGTGACGAGATCACGCACGCCGCGCCGCTACAGGTGTCGCACGAGGAGCCGCCCATGCTGGACCCGACGTTCCAGGACGTGCTGGAGGAACTGGCCGATCGGCTCGGCCACGCGCTGCTGGTCGACTCGCCCGACGGCCGGCTGATCGGCTACAGCACCCAGGGCGACGCCGACCCGGCCCGGGTCGCCTCGATCCTGGCCCGCCGGGTTCCCCCGGAGCTGCGGCGCTGGCAGAACCGGCACGGCATCGCCCGCGCCACCGCGCCCGTACGGCTGCCGGCCAACGCCGAGCTGGGCATCCAGGCCCGGTTGTGCGTCCCCATCAGGTACGGCGGCCGCTCCCTGGGCTACCTGTGGATCCCCGGGGACGACCCGGCCGCCACGCCGGAGGCGGCCACCCGCGCCGCCGCCGAACTGGCCCACCACCTCGCCCCGGCCTCCGGGGACCGCGACCACCTGAGCCGCGACCACCTGACCCGCCGCCTCCTGGTCTCCGACCACTCCGGCGCGAACGCGCGCGACGACCTGGCCGCCCTGGACCCGTCGCTGCTGGACGGCGAGGTCGTCGTGAGCGTCGCCGTGCCGGTCGGCCGGGGCGGGGCGCGGGTCCGCGCCCTCACCCCGGCCGAGTACGCCCGTCTCGGCACGGACCTGCCGCGCGCCCTGCGAGCCGATCCGGCGTGCGTCGGCAGCTTCGTCACCGCCACCCACGCGGTGGCGCTGTCCAGGCATCCGGCCGCCCGGCCCGAACGGCTGGACCGGGCGTTGCGCGCGAGCGCCCGCGGCCCGTTCGCGATCGGCGTGGGTGATCCGGTCCGGTTCGAGGCGGAGGCGGTTCGCCGCTCCCACACGCAGGCCAGGGCGGCGGCCGAGGTGGCTGCCCTGGACCCGGCCCTGCCGCGGGTCCTGCCCTGGTCGGGCGCGGGGCCGTACCGGATGTTGCTGCGGATGCCGGCCCCGCGCTCCGACGCCGTGCTCGCGCCGCTGGAGCGGGCCGCCGACGCGGACGTCCTGCTGGGCACTCTGGAGACGTACCTCGACCTGGCCTGCGACGCGCCGGGCACGGCGGTGCGGCTGCACGTGCACCGCACCACGGTGTACTACCGGCTGGGCCGCATCGCCGGCGTCCTCGGCGCCGACCTGCGGGACGGCCTCGTCCGCACCCACCTGCACCTGGCGCTCAAGGCCCGCCGCCTGGCCGGCCGATCCTGACCGCCGACCCGGCGGCAGCCGCCACGTGTTGGTATTTCTATACCGGCCAGTGCTAGGGTGCCGGTATAAAAATACCAACATCCTGTGACGCGAGGTATTCGTGATCGAACTGAAGACGCCCGCGGAGATCCAGCGCATGCACGTGGCCGGGCGTTTCGTGGCCGAGGTGCTCTCCGAGGTCGGACGGCTCGCCGACGTGGGCGTCAACCTGCTGGACCTGGAGCACCACGTGCGCGGCATGATCGAACGGCGTGGGGCGGAGTCGTGCTACTGGGACTACTCGCCGTCCTTCGGGCGCGGCCCGTTCCGCAACGTCATCTGCCTGTCGGTCAACGACGCCGTCCTGCACGGCCTGCCCCACGACTACACGCTGCGTGACGGCGACGTGCTCAGCGCGGACCTCGCGGTCGGCATCGACGGCTGGGTGGCCGACTCGGCGCGCACGGTCATCGTCGGGACCGCCGCCGAGGAGGACCTGCGGATCATCCGCGCCACCGAGGAGGCGCTGGAGGCGGCGATCGAGACGGCCCGTCCGGGCAACCGCGTGGGCGACATCTCGGCGGCCATCGGGGCGGTCGCGCACGCCTACGGCTACCCGGTCAACACCGAGTTCGGCGGCCACGGCATCGGCCGCACCATGCACGAGGGGCCCCACGTCTCGAACCAGGGCCGGGCGGGGCGCGGCCTCACGCTCCGGCCGGGCCTGACCCTCGCGATCGAACCCTGGTTCGCCCGGACGACCGACCGGATCGTCTACGACCCCGACGGCTGGACCATCCGGTCGGCGGACGGCTCGCGCACGGCCCACTCCGAGCACACGGTCGCCGTCACCGAGGACGCCCCCCTGGTGCTCACCCGGCGTGACCAGGAGGGGGCCGCTCCCGCGTAGGACGCCCCGGCGCGGCGGTCAGCGCGGCGGGTAGTCCTCGACGGTCATGGAGTCGTAGACCCGGGCGGTCCCCGTGGTGAGGCGCAGGAGGGCGCGGCGGGGCCCCGCGGGCAGGGCGGAGATCAGCCGGGCGCCCCGGGCCAGCCCCAGCGTGCCGAGACGGGACGTGGGGACCACCGTCTTCGCCGCGCTCAGCGCGGCCTCGCGGCTGCCGCGCACGGGTTCGGCCATCGCGCGCTCGTAGGCGGGGAAGGCGCGCTCGTGGTCGCCGTCCGCCCGCGCCAGCTCCCCGGCCAGCACGTACGCGCCGACGACGGCCAGGGTGGTGCTGCCGCCGACGGCCGGTCCCGGGCTGTAGCCGGCGTCGCCGACGAGCGTCACCCGGCCCCGCGACCAGGTGTCCATGCGGAGCTGGGTGATCGAGTCGAAGTAGAACGCCGGGGTGCGGTCGAGCTCGTCCAGCCAGCGGTCCACGTCGGCGTGCAGGCCCGCGAACACGCCGCGCAGCAGGTCCTTCTGCCCGGACACGTCGCGGTGGTCGCCGGGCTCGCGCTCGCTGCGGAACAGGAACAACGCCCGCGCGCCGCCCAGGCGCGGCGAGCCGTACATGCCGGCGGTGCGGCCGACGCCGACGTGGATGCGGATCTCGCCGTCGGGGGCGGCGAAGCCGGGCAGGGCCAGCACGCCCAGGTAGGCCCCGATGAAGGTCCCGAAGCGGGACTCCTCGCCGAAGACGAGGCGGCGCACGTCGGAGTGCAGCCCGTCCGCGCCGACGACGAGGTCGAAGCGGCGCGGCGCGGCGTTCTCGAACCGCACCTCGCCGTCCGGGGCGATCGCGGTGATCGAGTCGCCGAAGACGTACTCGACGTCGTCGCGCGTGGCGTCGTAGTAGATCTCGATCAGGTCGTCGCGCATGATCTCGACGTGCCGCTCGGAGGCGACACCGAAGATCCTGGAGAGGTCCACCGAGACGGGACGCCGCGCGCCCTCCCGGACGACGGTCATCCGGTTCGCGCCGGTGGCCCGCTCCTCGATGCGCGGGAGCAGGCCCATCTTCTCCGAGATGTCCACCGCGGGCCGGAAGAGGTCGACCGCGTGGCCGCCGGTCCTGCGCGGCGCCGGGGCGCGCTCGACGACGGTGACGGAGAAGCCGTGCCTGGCGAGCCAGTAGGCCAGGACCGGACCGGCGACGCCGGCCCCGGAGATGAGGACGCGCATGTCCCCTCCTTTCCCTCAGCTCGCCCGTACGGAATGGAGCGCGGTGAAGGCCAGCAGGGGAGCGGCGGTCCGCGGTGGGTCCTCCAGCAGGGGCGAGTGCCCGAGACCGGGCAGCAGTTCGACCGTCGCGCCGGGAACCGTCCGGTAGCCGGCGGCCGACGAGGAGCGCCATCTGCGGTCGTCCGCGCCGAAGATCACCAGCAGCGGCTTGCCGAGGACCTTCAGCCGGTCCGGGAGCGTGCGCTGCTCCAGGTAGGCGCGGGTGGCCAGCATCGTCGAGGTGAACGAGTGGTAGGTCATGGCGCGCACCTCGTCCAGCAGGTCATGCGGGATCCGGTAGCCCGCGCGGCTGAAGCCGGTGCTCGCGAACCGGCGGAGCTGCTCGTCGGTCGGCGGCCACTGGGCGGGGCCGATCGGGGCGGACTCCGCGGGGATGAAGGCGTCCAGGCTGGGGCCGGTGTTGACGAGCGCGAGCGCGCTCACCAGGCCGGGACGCTCTTCGGCGAGGGCGGTGGCGACCGCGCCGCCGCTGGAGTGCCCGGCGACCACGGCGTGCTCGACGCCGAGCCGGTCCAGTGCCGCGCCGATCCGGCGCGCCTGCTGCGGGAGCGCGTAGTCGCCGTCGGCGGGTTTGGCCGACCGGCCGTGCCCGAGCAGGTCGATCCGGATGACCCGGTGGGCTCCGGTCAGCAGGGGAACCATCGGCTCCCACGATCGGGCCGAGGACGCCGACCCGTGGATGAGCAGGAGTGCGGGGGCGTCGCGCGGGCCGTCCTGGCACACGTGGAGCTCGCCGCCGTCGGGGGGCGGGGCCGGCGGGTACGGGCCTTCGTCGGAAACAGTCATGAGCCCACTGTCCCCGCCGGCATAGGCCCCCGGATTGGACGAATGTTCCCGCGCCTACCATGGTGTCGTGCGGACGTTCGTGCACGGTGCGGCGGTGTGGGAGGTCGCGACCCCCCGGCGGCCCAGCCGGGTGGCCGGCGTCACCATGGCCGGGTTCGGTGTCCGTGCCCTCGACGCGCTCCAGATGGTCCCGCACCCGGCCGTGACACTGCTCGTGGAGTTCGGCGCCGGTTCGCCGGTCATCGACGGCGTCGCCGGGCAGGAGCAGCGGGGGAGCATGGCCGCCCCGCCCGGGTTCGGGTCCGGCGGCGCGGTCCGGGTGCGGGGCGAGAACGTCGAGTGCGTGCAGGTGCGCCTGTCGCCGGTGATCGCCCGCGCGGTGCTGGGCGCGTCCCCCGCCGACCTCGGCGGCGTGGCCGTGTCCCTGGACGACCTGTGGGGCCGGGAGGCGGCCCGGATCCGCGAGCGGCTGGGCGGGGCCTCGTCGTGGCAGGAGCGCTTCGCGGTGACGGACGCGCTGCTGGCCCGCCGGCACGAGGCGGGGCCGCCGGTGGACCCGGAGGTGGCGTGGGCCTGGCGCCGGATCGTCGGCAGCCGGGGCCTGGCCCGGGTCGACGGGCTCGCGGCCGAGGTGGGGTGGAGTCGCAAGCGGCTGTGGTCCCGGTTCCGGTCGCAGCTCGGCCTGCCGCCCAAGCGCGCGGTGAAGCTGGTGCGCTTCGACCATGCCGTGCACCGCCTGGTCGCGGGTGAGGGGGCGGCCGGGGTGGCGGCCGACGCCGGTTACGCCGACCAGTCCCACCTGCACCGCGACGTCATGGCGTTCACCGGGGCGACGCCCGCGACCGTGACGGTCGAGCCGTTCCTCGCCGTGGACGACATCGCGTGGCCCGGTCCGCGCGACGATTTGTCACCATCGGATGGGATTCGTCCGGTAATGCTGTAGGTTAGCCTTACCTAAGTGATTCAAGTCCAGGTTGTGGCCTGTGCGACGCCCGTGCCCTGGTGGCAGACGGGCGCCCGCCGCCCACCACGACGGTGACAACGTACAAGGAAACATCAATGCCGTTCAGGTTCCCCCGCGTGCGCGCCCTCTCCGCCGTCGCCGCGACCGTCGTGCTGGTCCTCACCGGCTGCGGCACGTCCGACCCCAAGCCCGCCGACTCCGCCGCGCCGGCGGCGCCCACGGCGAGCGGCGCGTTCCCGGTGACGATCGACAGCGCCCTCGGCCAGGCGACGATCACCGAGCAGCCCGAGCGGATCGTCACGCTGGGGCAGGGCTCCGCGGAGACCGCGATCGCGCTCGGCCACACCCCTGTCGGCATCGAGAGCTACGAGTGGGGCAGCGACAAGACCGGCTACCTGCCGTGGATCCACGAGGCGGTCACGAAGGCCGGCGGCACCCTGCCCAAGCAGTTCGCCGGCGGCGAGAACATCGACATCGAGGCCATCGTCGAACTCTCCCCCGACGTGATCCTGGCCCCCTGGTCCGGCATCACCCAGGACCAGTTCAAGATCCTCTCCGACATCGCGCCCACCGTCGCCTACCCGGACCTGGCGTGGAGCACGAACTGGGACCAGCAGATCGAGATCATCGCCAAGGCGCTGGGCCGGCCCGGCAAGGCCGCGGAGCTGATCGCGGACATCAGGCGGCGACTCGCCGACGCGGCCACCACCCGGCCGCAGTACAAGGACGTGAGCTTCTCCTACATCTACACCTCCGGCCCCGGCACCCTCGGCGTCTTCATGTCCGAGGAGCAGCGGGTCGAGATGGTCACCTCGCTCGGCCTGACCGTCGACCCGGTGGTCAACACCTTCGAGGAGACCAAGGGCACCGACTCGGCCGTCATCGGCCTGGAGAACGCCCAGAAACTGGCAGAGAGCGACCTGATCTTCACCTTCTACAGCGACGCCAAGACCCGCAAGGAGGTCGAGGCCCAGAAGCTGTACGCGGCCATCCCCGCGATCAAGCGCGGCTCGGTGGTGGCGAGCGACGACCAGCCGTTCGTCACCGCGTCCTCGATCATCAACCCGCTGACCGTGCCGTGGGTGATCGACCGCTACCTGCCGCTGATCGACGAGGCGGTCGGCAAGCTCGACCGCTGACCCCGTGACCGTCACCGTACCGACCGGCCCGGCAGGGGCGGGCGCCGCGCGCGCCCGCCCCTCCCGGCTCGTGTGGTTCCTGATCGCCGGCCTGGCCGTGCTCGCGCTGGCGACGCTGGCCAGCATCGCCTTCGGCAGCCTGCCGACCACCCTCGGCGACGCCGTGGACGTGCTGCGCGGCACCGCGGACGCCAACACCACCGCGGTCGTCGAGAGCCGCTACCCGCGCACCGCGCTCGGCCTGCTGGCCGGCCTCGCCCTGGCCGTCGCGGGCACCCTCATGCAGGGCATCACCCGCAACCCGCTGGCCGACCCCGGCCTGCTCGGCATCACCGCCGGGGCCTCGGCCGGCGTCGTCAGCGCCACGGCCTTCCTGGGCGTGTCGGGCCAGTGGAGCACGGTGTGGTGGGCCCTGCCGGGCGCGCTGCTGGCCGGCGTCCTCGTGCACGTCATCGGTTCGGCCGGGGCCGGCGCGGGCGTGGTCCGGCTCGTCCTGGCGGGCGCGGTCGTGTCCGCGGTGCTGGCGGCGTACGTGCAGGCGGTGACCCTGGGCATGCCGAAGGTCTTCGAAAGCTACCGCTACTGGGTGGTCGGCGCGCTCGGCGGGCGCGACTTCGAGGTGCTGCTGTCCGTGCTGCCGGCGTCCGGGCTGGGGCTGGTCATGGCGGTGCTGCTGGCGCCCGCGCTCAACACGCTCGCGCTCGGCGACGAGTCGGCCGCCGCGCTCGGCGCGCGGCCCGGCGTGACGCGCGCGCTCGGGCTCGTCTCGGCCACGCTGCTCAGCGCGGCGGCGACCGCGGCCGTCGGGCCCATCGCCTTCGTCGGGCTGGCCGTGCCGCACATCGTCAAGGCCGTCGTCGGCGCGGACGTCCGGGCCCAGATCGTCTGCTCGGCCATCCTGGGGCCCGCGCTGCTGCTGCTCGCCGACGTGGCCGGGCGGCTGGTGCTGCGTCCGCACGAGCTGATGGTCGGGGTGGTGACGGCGTTCATCGGCGCGCCCGCGCTGCTGCTGGCCGTACGGAACATGAAGGACGGCACATGAGCAGGCCCAAGGGGTTCCTCGTGCTCGGGCGGGCGGTGGCGGTGCCCGTCTCGCGCGTCTCCGCCGTCACCGGCCTCGTCCTGGTCGTCCTCGTGCTCGCCGCCTGCGTCGCCACGCTCTCCCTCGGCCGCCTCGGCATCCCGCTCGCCGACCTCGCGGGCGCGCTCACCGGCGGGGCGGAGGGCAAGACGGCGTTCGTGCTGGAACGGCTGCGGGGCCCGCGCCTGGTCGTCGGCGCCGGCACCGGGGCGGCGCTCGGCCTGTCGGGCGCGTTGTTCCAGACCGTCACCCGCAACCCGCTGGGCAGCCCCGACGTGATCGGCCTGGCCGCCGGGGCGGGCGCGGGCGCGGCGGCCGTCGCGCTGCTGCTGCCCGGCGCGGTGCCGGTGCCGCTCGGCGCGCTGGCGGGCGCGGTGCTCGCCGTCACCCTGGTGTACGTCTCCACCGGCACCGGCTTCCGCAACGCCGGCCGCCTCATCGTCGCGGGCATCGGCGTCTCGGCGATCGCGGTGGCCTTCATCCAGTACGTCGTGTACGCCGTCGAGCGCGACAAGGCGACCGTGCTGACGGCGTACGTCAACGGCAGCCTGTCCGCCCGCTCCTGGGAGCACGCGGCGACCATCTGGATCGTCCTGCTGGTGGTGACCCCCTTCGCGGCGGCCATCGCGGGCCGGCTGGGCCTGGCCGAACTGGGCGACGAGACGGCCGCCATGCTCGGGGCCGAACCGGGTCGCACCAGGACGGCGGCCGTGGCCCTGTCGGTCGTCCTGTCGGCGGCGGCCGTCGCCGTCGCCGGCCCGATCGCGTTCATCGCGCTGACCGCGCCGCAGATCGCCCGCCGCCTGACCCGCGGCACCGGCCCGCACCTGATGCTCTCCGCCCTGACCGGGGCGCTGCTGCTGGTGCTGGCCGACCTGGCGGCACAGCAGCTCCCGCTGCCCGGCAGCCTGCCGGTGGGCATCTACACGCTGGCCCTCGGCGGCCTGTACCTCGGTTACCTGCTGATCCGCGAATGGAAGAAGGGCACGCTATGAGCACGACCGCGACGGGCGAGACGTCGAGCGGCCTCGGGGCGCGGAACGTCACCGTCTCCTACGGCGGCGACCCGGTCGTGCGCGACGTGAGCCTGGACATCCCGCAGGGCGAACTGACCATGATCATCGGCCCGAACGGGTGCGGCAAGTCCACCCTGGTCAAGGCGCTGGCCCGGATCATGAAGCCGGACCACGGCCAGATCCTGCTGCACGGCCGCGACCTGTGGTCCTACCGGGGCAGGCAGGCCGCCCGGCACGTCGCCCTGCTGCCGCAGAACCCGGTCGCCCCGGACGGCATCACCGTGCGCGGCCTGGTGCGCCGCGGCCGCTACCCGCACCACACGCTGCTGCGGCAGTGGTCACCGGACGACGACGCCGCGATCGGCTTCGCCCTGGACCGCACCGGACTGAGCGACCTGGCCGAGGCGCAGGCGGCCAGGCTGTCCGGCGGCCAGCGCCAGCGGGCCTGGATCGCGATGGTGCTCGCCCAGCAGACGGACCTGCTGCTGCTGGACGAGCCCACGACCTTCCTCGACATCGCCCACCAGTACGACCTGCTCGAACTCTGCCGCGAACTGCACCACGAGGGCAGGACGATCGTGACCGTGCTGCACGACCTCAACCAGGCCGCCCGCTTCGCCTCGCACCTGATCGTGATGAAGGACGGCCGGGTGGTCACCCAGGGACCGCCCACGCAGGTGCTGACGACCGACCTGGTCGCCGAGGTGTTCGGCCTGGCCTGCGACATCATGCCCGACCCGCGCACGGCCACGCCGATGGTCATCCCGCACGGCTCCCTCCCGGACGACGCCCGCTGACCGCCGCGTCCGGGACGGGGACTCGGCTCGCCATTGCCACGGGCGGCTCCGCCGGACCAGGATCGTGGGATGGACTTGGAGCGTCTGGTCACCTCGGTCGAGTCGTGGCTGGAGCACGCCTACGCGAGCAACGATCCCGCACCGCTCATGGCCCCCGAGCGGCTGGCCGAGATCGGCCGCCTGCGCGAGCTGGACGCCGGGCCGGCCTACCGCTCCCGCCTCGCGAAGTGCTTCTACCACCTCGGAGCGGCCTTTCTCGACCAGCACACCGCGACCGGCGACCCGCGGGCGCTCGCGGCGGCCGTCGAGGCGGCCAGGAAGGCGCTGGACCTCATCGGCCCGGGTCACGCCCGTCGCGGCGACGCGCTGGAGGTGCTGGCCGCGTGCCTGCGCTCGTCGTACGACCTCGATGGCGGCACCGAGACGCTGGACGAGGCGATCGCGGTGCATCGCCAGGCCCGAGACGAGCCGCCCGGCCGGCCCGGGATCCAGGCGGACCTCGGCCGGCTCCTGCACGTCCGCCACCAGCTCACCGGCCGGCCCGAGCCGCTGGACGAGGCGGTGGACGGGTGCCGCCGGGCCGTCGGCCTCCTCCCGCCCGGCTCGCCGCTGCTCCCCGGGCACCGGGGCGTGCTGGGGAACCTGCTGCTCTCCCGCTACTGGCTCGACCGGGAGCCGGGCATCCTGACAGAGGCGATCGGCCTGCTCCGCGCCGGATACGACGCGATCCCTCCGGGCGCCGCCGGCCACGAGGAGCCCGCGGCCAACCTCGCCGCCGCGCTGTCGGCGGCCTACCACGACCTGGGGGACGTCGCCGCCCTGGAACAGGCCATCGACGTGCTCACCGGGGCCCTCACCGGCACCCCGCCCGACCGTCCCCAGCACGCCGAACCGCTCACGAACCTCGCGGGCAACCTGTACTCCCACTACCTGCACGGCGGGGACCCGGCCACCCTGGACAGGGCGATCGACGCGGGCCGGCGCGCCGTCGCCGTCTGCCCCGCCGGGCACCCCAACCGCTTCATCGCCCTGGCCGGTCTCGGCATCACCCTCCAGGCGGAGTACGAGCGCGGCGGGAACACCGCCGTCCTGGACGCGGCCATCGAGGCGAACACCGAGGCCCTCGCTCTGGTGCCGGCCGACTCCGCCCACCGCACGGCGGTGCTGTCGAACCTCGGCGCCAACCTGCAGTCCAGGTATCTGAGCCAGGGCGACCTCGCCGTGCTCGACCGGGCGATCGACGTCACCAGGGAGGCGGCCGGCGCGACCGCGCCCGGACGTCCCCACCGCGCCATGTACCTGTCCAACCTGGCCAGGGCGCTGCTGTTCAGGTTCGAGCACACACGCGAGCTGGGCACGGTGAACGAGGCCGTCGAGGCGTGCCGGACCGCCGTCGCCGAGACCCCCGAGGAGCATCCCGCCTACGCGGGGCGGCTGGGCAAACTCGCCGACGCGCTGCGCCACCGTCACGTGCGTACCGAGGACCTCGCCGCCCTGACCGAAGCCGCCGACGCCGGCCGCGCGGCCATCGACGCCACGGAACCCGGCCACGCCGACCTCCCCGGACGGTTGTCGATCCGCGGGGAGATCCTCCGGCTCCTGCACGCGCGCACCGGCGACCCGGCGGCCCTGGACGCGGCCGTCGACACGTTCGCCCTGGCCGTGGCCGCCGCGCCGCCCGACCACGCCGACCTGGCCATGTACCTCACCGCCCGGTGCGTCACGCTGCGCACCCGGTACGAGCTGACCGGCGAGGCCACCGACCTGGCCGGCGCGGTCGAGGCGGGACGGCGGGCCGTCGCGGTCGTCCCCCGCGACCATCCCTACCGCGCCAGGTACCTGTCCGCGCTCGCCGCGACCCTGAAGCGGCGACACGACGCCGAGACGCCCGGCGCCACCTGGTCACCCCTCCTGGAGGAGGCGATCGGGCTGGCGGGCCAGGCCGCCGACGCCGTCACCGCCACCACGTCCACCCTGCTGGCGGCGCGCCGGGAGCTGGCGGACCTGTGGATGGCGGCCGACCGGCCGCTGGAGGCGCTGGCCGCGTACGAGCGGGCGATCGCGCTGCTGCCCCGGCTCGCGCCACGCCACCGGGACCGCGCCGACCGCGAGCACGGCCTGGGCGACATGTCCGGCCTGGCCGCCGACGCCGCCGCCGCGGCCATCGCGGCCGGCCGCCCCCACCACGCGGTGGAACTGCTCGAGCAGGCGCGCGGCATCCTGTTCGGGGAGCTCATGAGCGAGCGCGGCGACCTGCTCCGCCTGCACGACCACGCGCCGGAGCTGGCCGGACGGTTCGAACGGCTGCGCGCCGAGCTCGACGCCGGCCGTCCCTACACCCTCGACCTCGCCCGGCGGCAGGAACGACTCGGCCAGGACTGGGACGACCTGCTCGCGCGGATCAGGGCGGAGCCCGGCTTCGCCCGCTTCCTGCTGCCGCCTCCCATCGACGAGCTGCGCCGCCAGGCCGGGCCCGGCCCCGTCGTGGTGCTGAACAGCAGCCGGCACCGGTGTGACGCGCTCGTCCTCACCAGCGACGGCGACCGTCCCGTCCGCCTGGTTTCGCTTCCCGCCCTCAGCAGGGACGACATCGTCTCCCAGGCCGGCCGCCTGCACGCGGCCATCGCCGATTCCAGGGGCGACCGGAGGCGGTGGCGGCCCGCCCAGCAGGCGATCGCCGACGTCCTGGCCTGGCTCTGGGACGCCGTCGTCGCACCGGTGCTGACCGGCCCGGAGCCGGTGGGCGCGGGCCGCGTGTGGTGGTGCCCGGTGGCCGAGCTGACCGCGCTGCCCCTCCACGCCGCCGGCCGTCCCGGCAGCCGCGAATCGGCCCTCGACCACGTCGTCTCCTCCTACACCCCGACCATCCGGGCGCTCGGCTACGCGCGCGACCACGCCGGCGCGGCGGCCCGGGACGGCGGGCCGGTCACCGCCCTGATCGTCGCCATGCCCGAGACGCCGGGCGCGACCCGCCTGCCCAAGGCCGGGCAGGAGGCCGGGCACGTGGCCGCCGCGTTGCCCGGCTCGGCGGTGCTCACCGGCCCGGAGGCGACCTACGCGGCGGTACGCGACGGCCTCCCCCTGCACCCGGTCGCCCACCTCGCCTGTCACGGGGTCAGCGACCTGGCCGACCCCGCGAGCAGCCGGCTGCTCCTGCACGACCACGCCGAACGACCGCTCACCGTGGCCGCGCTCTCCCGGCTGCGCATCGCCGGGGCCCGGCTGGCGTTCCTGTCCGCGTGCAGCACCACCGCCGGCGGCGACCGCCTGCCGGACGAGGCGATGCACATCACCACGGCCTTCCAGCTCGCCGGGTTCCAGCAGGTGATCGGGACGCTCTGGCCGGTCAACGACACGATCGCCGCCC
>NZ_SSXE01000089.1 GCF_021699195.1 Nonomuraea sp. MG754425
AGGCAGAACAGGTGCACGCCCGTCAGCACCGCCAGCGGACCCGGCGGCGCCGAGGCCAGCTCCGGCATCCCGACGCCCGCCACCGACCCCCACAACGTCCGCATCGTGGCGAACGGCGAGACGGTCATCCCCTGCGCGCCCTGCCCGAACACCACGAACTGGGCGAACAGCAGGCACCCCAGCGTGAGCGCCGCCGCCGCCGGCCAGACGCGCGGCACCCGCCGCTCCACCACCCCGCGCACGGCCGTCACCAGCAGCAACCCCGCCAGCAACAGCGGCAGGTAGGTGGCCTTGGCCCCGGTGAGCGCCACCAGCAGCACGACCAGCGCCGCCCACCGCGCCCGGAACCCGCCCGCCAGCAGCGACACCACCGGGACGAACAGCAGCGCCCCGAACGTCTGCGTCGGGCTGGTCGAGACGGTGAACATCGAGCGCGAGCTGAACACCACCTCCTCCACCAGCGCCGGGCTGAACAGGAAGTACGTCACCCCCGCCGCCGCCATCGGCAACATCGACAGCCGGTAGACCAGGGTCGCCGGCTCGATCCCGGTCACCCAGCTCGTGGCGGCCATCTCGGCGTAGACGAACCAGTGGTAGGACAGCCGCTCGCCCAGCACGGACGGCAGCGTGAGCGGGAAGTGGTGCTTGGCCTCGCCGACCAGCGCCAGGTGGTACGGCATGTCCACGTACCCGGCCGTGATCGGCACGCGGTACACCGACATCGTGCTCCACGCGATCAGGAACGCCACGATCCCGGCGAGCGTCCAGGCGCACCACGCGGGCAGACGCTGCCCGTCCGCCGGTCGCCGCCAGTGCCGCCGCAGGCCGGGCACGAGGGCGAACGCGCACACCACCACGACAGGCGGGACCAGCACCAGCAGCGGCAGCCCCACCGCCCTGGCCGGGACGTAGGCGAGCACCTCGACCGCGTACCCGAGCGCCAGCCCGGCCGCCACGTCCTCGGCCACCGACGTGCCGCTCGACGTGCCGCTCGACGTGCCGCTCGACGTGCCGCCCGCTGTGCCGCCCGTCCGGCCGCCGGTCAGCGCGCGCCACAGCAGCGTCCCCGGCAGGGCCACCCCGCCGCCGAGGTAGGCGGCGAAGGCGGCGAGGTCGCGCGGGGACACCCCGCACCACAGGAAGACGGCCACGGCCCCGGCGCACACGAGCGCCGCCGGCGCCCAGGCCTGCCGCGCGAGACAGGCGAGCGTGCTCCCGGGAGCCGCCGGCGTCATCGGACGACGGTCACCAGCCGGGTGAACTCGGCGGGCAGGTCCACGCCGTCCCACACCCGGTGGAAGCTCAGCGCGCCGCCCACCGGCACCATGCGATCGACCCCGCGCCCGGCCAGCCCCCTGGCCAGCTCCTCCAGCTCGTCGCGGCCGAACCCGAAGTGCGTCATCGTCTGGTCGCGCCGCTCCACCAGCGGCGCCAGCTCGGCCAGCGCGGCCAGCCTGGCGTGCGCGAACGTGCCCGCCCCCAGCCACCGGCGCGGCGGCGGCGCCGCGGCCGGCAGGCGTACGCAGGCCAGCGCGTTGCCGTGGAACTCCACGCGCTCCGCCAGCCCGTCGGCGGCCAGCCCGTAGGTGGAGACCCGCTTCTCCACGGCCATCGCCGCGTCGACCCCCCACCCGCGCGCCGTCAGCACCCGCGCGACGTGGCCGGTGAAGTCGGTCCGCGCCGCCTCGCAGTCGCCCTCGGCCCCCACCCAGAACACGGTGCCGGGGGAGGAGCAGGCGGCCTGGTCGAACCAGTAGGCGTCGTTGACGAAGCCCTCCGCCGTGGTGACCCGCGCGGCCCGCGGCGCGCACAACCACGCCGCCGCCCGCACCACGGCGAACGAGGAACGGTCGGGGAAGGTCAGGTCGCGGGCGTGCGGGGCGAGCGGGTGCCGCCGGATCTCGCGTACGGCGTGGTCGCCGCCCCACACCACGCGCAGGTCGCAGGCCGCCGACAGCGCGGCCGTGACGGCGTCGGAACGCTCGTAGGAGACGACCCGCTGGGTGGCCGCGATCACGGGGTCGGCCTCGGCCAGCGCCTCGTGCAGGGTCTCCAGGATGGTCCCGGCGACCGTGCCGGAGCGGCGCGAGAGGCGTACGACGTTGCGGTTGCCCATCAGCGCCGACAGGGCCCAGGAGTAGACGAAGACCGTGTCCACGTTCGCGGGCGGCACATGGAAGACCAGGCCGCGCGGCACGCGTACGTGCTCGCCGGACAGCCCGTCGACCGTACGGGCCAGCTCGCTCGGCCGCAGGAAGAAGCCCAGCGAGCCCAGCTCGGGATGCCGGCGCGCCAGCGCGGGCCGCAGCAGCCGCCGTCCGAACGCCGCGAGGAACTCCCTGACCCGCTCGTCGCCGACCCGCAGCCCGCCGGCCGTCCCGCCGAGCAACTCCTCGACCGGCGTGGACGGGCCGGCGGGAAATCTCACGTCCACGGTGGTGGCACGCTGGTCGTCCGGCATCAGCCCTGCCCCATGGTGTCGCTGCATCCGCGCGCCTCGGCCCGCGGCAGCCGGCCGAGGACCTCGAACCGCTTGCCGGGCCAGCTCCCGTCGTCCACGCCGCGCACCACGCCGAGGTCCTCGGTCAGCAGCACGTGCCCCGGGTAGGACGTGGGCAGCGTGCTGACCACCTCGATCAGCCCTGGCACGCCGACCGGCGCCTCCTGCCAGGTCTCGGGGTCGCGGATCACGACGTCGGCGAAGTCGGGGCAGTAGAGCCCGTCACCGCCGGGGCCCTCCAGGAACACGGTGCCGATCTGCTCGACCATGCCGTAGAAGTTGTGCACCCGGCTCAGCCCGCACTCGGCCGCCAGCCGCCGCCGGAACTCGGCGTTGCCGACCGCCTGCTCGGCCAGCCGCTTCCACCCGCCCGAGTGGATGAGCACCGCCTGTGACAGGTCGGCGCCCAGGCCGCGCAGATGCAGCCAGACCATGAAGGTGAACCCGAAGACGAGGAACGGCTCGCCGCCGTGCCGCGCCAGGAACCGCTTGACCGCCTCGGCGTCGAGCCGGCCCTGCTCGTCGAGCACGAAGGTGTGGTCTCTGCCGAAGTTCATCATGCCCAGCACGCCGGCGCCGCGGGCGCTCAGCGTCGGGTCGCGCACGACCGAGCGGCTGTCCACGACCAGCATCGGCAGCCGCCGCGGGCCCAGCACCGCCCGGATCGTGGCGGCCAGCATGCGCGGCTGCGCCGCCGCCGCCTCGCGGTCGAGGTGGATCCGGCTCGGCCGCTGCCCGGTGGTGCCGCTGGAGACCAGCACCCGGAACACCTGCTCCTCGGGCACGCTGCGCAGCTCGTGCGTCTTGAACAATCGCACCGGCAGCCACGGCAGGTCGGCCAGCCGCTCGTAGGGCGGACGCGCGCCGATGGCGTCGAGGATCCGGCGGTAGGGCGGGCACGCCGCGCGATGGCGCTCGGTCAGCGCCGCCAGCTCGGGCGTCAGCACGGCCTCCCGCTCGGGCCCGCTCAGCGTGAACACGGCGGAGCTCACGTGAGGGACTCCAGCTTGCGGTAGTCGATTTTGCCGGTCGCGAGGAGCGGCAGGTGGTCGATGTGCCGCATGTCGAAGCCGCTCCAGTGCAGCCGCAGCTCGGCCCCCAGCCGCCGGGCCAGGCGCACCCGGGCGGCCGCGTCGAGCGCCTCCGTCCAGACCGTCACGCGGTCGTCGCCGCTGGTGACCGCCACGGGCCCGAGGCCGCGCAGCATGCGCTCGACGTCGTCGAGGTTGACGCGGGTGCCGAAGACCTTCGCGATGCGCCTGAGCCGCCCGGTGACCTGGAGGAAGCCCTCGTCGTCGAGCTGCCCGAGGTCGCCGGTGCGCAGCACCCCGCCCAGGTCGTCGCCCCTGGCGAGGTCGTCGGCGCGCTCGGCGTAGCCCATCATGACGTTGGGCCCGCGGTAGACGATCTCGCCGTCGTCGATCTCCAGCGAGCCGCCGGGCACGGCGACCCCGACCGAGCCGGGTTTGCCGGCCAGCCGGTCGGGTGGCAGGACGGCCATCCGGGCCGTGGCCTCGGTCTGCCCGTACATGACGTAGAAGCGCTCGACCTGCGCGGCGAACTCGTCGGCCAGCTCGGGCGCGAGCCGCCCGCCGGCCTGCGTGAGCGTGGTGAGCGCGGGGTACTTCGAACGGTCGAAGCGGATGCGGCGCATCATCGAGTACTGGTACGGCACGGCGGCCAGCGAGGTGCAGTCGTGGGCGTGCAGATCCGCCCAGAACGACCGCTCCAGCAGCCCCGCCTCCGTCAGCACCACGGACCCGCCCGCGATGAGATGGCTGTTGAGCACCGACAGGCCGTAGCTGTAGTGCAGCGGCAGGCTCGTGGGCGCGATCTCGCCCGGCCCGATCGACAGGGCGGTGGCGATGGCGCCCGCGTTGCTCAGCACGGCCTGGCGCGAGAGGCGGACGAGCTTCGGGTTGCCGGTCGAGCCCGAGGTGGCCAGCAGCAGGCCGAGGTCGGGATGCGGGTCGGGCACGTCGGCCCGGGTCGGCGGCGGCTCGTCGAGCGGGTTGGTGAACCCGAGCAGCGCGGCCGGTTTGAACCGCTCGGCCAGGTCGGCCAGCGTGGCGGCGGGCAGGTCGGGGTCGAGCAGCGCGATCGGCCGGCCCGCGTGCCAGGCGCCCAGGTAGCAGAACACGGAGGCCGGCGTGTTGCGCATCGCGCAGAACAGCGGCCCGGGGCGCAGCCCGTCGAGATTCTCGGCGGCGCGCTTGATGTAGTGGGCGAGCTGGTCGCCGCCGATGCCCTCCTCTGAGCCGGACGGGATGAGCCGGGCCTGCGGGTGCGGGAACATCACACCACCAGCCCGCCGTCGATGCCGAGCACCTGCCCGGTGACGAACCCCGCCTGCGGCGACAGCAGGAACGCCACGGCCCCGGCCACGTCGCCGGGCTCGCCCAGGCGGCCGAGCGGGGTGGCCGCGACCACCGCCGCGCGGGCGGCGTCGTCGAGCGTGCCGAGCAGCCCGGTACGGATGTAGCCGGGGGCCACGGCGTTGACCCTGACCCCGGACGGCCCGAGCTCTTTGGCCGCGGCCCTGGTGAGGCCGATGAGCGCGGCCTTGGTGGCCGAGTAGACGGCCTGGCCGGGCCCGCCCGCGCATCCCATGATCGAGGCCACCAGCACCACGGCCGGGGACGTGCCCCGGCGCAGCAGCCTGGTCGCGGCCTGGAGGGTGTGGGTGGCGCCGATGGCGTTGATCCGGAAGAGCCGTTCGATGGCGGCCTGGCCCGTCATGCCGAGCAGGCCGGCCTCGTGCACGCCCGCGTTGATCACGAGCGAGTCGAGCCGGCCGTGCCGCTCGTAGACGCGTCGCATCATGGCGGAGACCTGCGCGAGGTCGGCGACGTCGGCGGCGACGGAGTCGGTGGTGCCGGCCGGGGCTGCGTCGCCGCGCCGGGACTCCGCCGGGTGGCCGTCATCAGCGACGGTCGTGAGCTCGGCCGCGATCTCGGCCGCCGCCTTCGCGGCCCGCTCGTCGTCGCGGCCGTGCACCACGACGGTGTGGCCGGACGCGGCCAGCGTGGCGGCCACGGCCCGCCCGATGCCCTTCGTCGAGCCCGTGACCAGGGCGACCCGTGGCGCGCCGGTCGGCGGGTCAGAGGGTGGCCGCGCCGACGCCATGCTTCTCCAGCAGCTCGGCCGCCTTGGCGAACGAGCTCATGTCGATCATTTCCTCGGTGTCGATCATGACGGAGAACTCGTCCTCCATCGCCGCGATCAGCGCCATGTGCGCGAGTGAGTCCCACTGCTGGATGGCGCGGTATTCGAGGCCGTCGACGTCGGCGTCGGGCGGAAGGTTGAGCGCCATGCGGAAGACGGCGCGAAGGCGATCGAGATGACTCATGATCTCTCACTCTCTGTCCTCAAGCCAGCACGAAGTGTAGCTGCAATCGCTCGCCAGGAGAAACCAAGGCCCCGTCCTGAGTAATGGAACCGTATAACGAGGCGTGACCCCCGAGGAGGGCTGGGAATGTCGGATGGGACCACGGCCACCGTACGGGGGGAATGATGGACGAATCCAATCACTGGTACGGGCACTCCCGCATACTCGGCAAGTACTGCGGCCTTTCGGACGAGGCCCCAAAACGAATCCAAGGTTTCCTCCAGCACGGATGGAACTATCTCCACGGATTTCCCCCGAACGACCACTGGACGAGCCCCGGATATCCCCGTTTCATCTGGTCGGACGTGCTCCGACGCAGGGGTTGGTCGATGGGGCGCAGGGGCCAGTACCTGATCGGCGCACCCTGGATTTACCTCCTTTGCCTGGAGCCGGAGCTGGGCGCGCGGCCCGATCGCGAGGGTACGATCTGGTATCCGTTCCACGGCTGGGAAAAGCATTCTGTCAGCGGGGACCACGCCCGGCTTGCCGACGAGATCCGGAATGTCGAAATTGGGCCGGTCACGGTCTGCCTTTATTGGCTTGAATACGCTAATCCGGACATTCGGCGCGCTTATCAATCAAGGGGCTTCCGGGTCATCTGTCATGGCGAGCGCGGATCCCGCTGGGAGGGAAAGGGCCGCGACTTCCTGCGCAAGCAGTTGGTCGAGTTGCGGCGCCACCGCAGGGTGGCCTCCAACCGGCTCGGCAGCGCACTGTTCTACGGCGCCTCGGTGGGATGCGAGGTGGCCGTGTACGGCGATCCGATGCAGTTCGACGACGAACGTCCCGAGTACGGCGGCACCGCCCGCCGCAAGCGGCTCTGGCCGGAGCTGCACGGCACACACGTCGATCCGGAACTGTCGTCGGAGGTGGCGCGGCGCGAGCTGGGATTCGAGTATCAGGCGACACCGGAGGAGCTACGGCGAATGTTCGGATGGAAGCGGGTGCGGATCCAATGACGGTCCCGACGGGCCACGAGGCACCCGAGAACGTCCGCCTGATCGGCGGGGAGATGCTGCTGTGGTCGGACACGTCCGGCCTGGGCGGCGTCACCGAGTGGCGGGGCGCGGCGCTGGAGCTGGTCAGGCGGATGATCCCGGAGAACGGACGGGTGCTGCTGGTCGGGCCGCACCCACGGGCGCTGGTGGACGACGTGGCCGCGCGCGCCGCGGACACCGCCGTGCTGCTGCGCTCCTACCCCGACTCCTGCGAGCTGGGGGAGCGGCACCCGGGGCTGACAGTGTTCTGCGGACGGCTGGAGGCGCTCGCCGCCGAGCCGTACGACCTGGTCCTGGCCATGGACGGGCTGCTGCGCACCCACTCGGCCGAGGCGCCGGCCGCGGCCTGGATCGAGTCGCTCGAAGCGCTGGCCGGCCTGGTGGCGCTCGGCGGCCGGCTGGTCCTCGGCGTCCGCAACGACCTGGGGGTCGACCGCTTCATCGAGGCCAGGCCGGCCGACCGCGAGTGCGCCGACGACCAGTGGGCGCCGCACGGCTTCGACCCGAGCTACCCGAGCGGCCCCGAGGCGCTCGGCCTCGGGCTGGAGGCGGCCGGGCTGAGCGTGCAGCGCCGCTACGCGGCCTATCCCGACCGGCAGTCGCCGCGCTCGCTGCTGTCGAGCGAGGCGCTGGAGTGCGGCCTGCCCGAGGCGCTCACGTTCCCGCTGAGCGCCAGGGACGGCGGCCGGATGCTGGTGGCCGACCCGCTGCGGCTGACCCGCCTGGTGTTCCGGCACCGCCTGGGCGAGGCGCTGGCCCCGCTGTGGCTGGCCGTGGCGACCCGGCCGCCGCGCGGCGACGGTCCGGCGACGGCGGACGAACTGCCGCTGGGCCTCATCGAGGAGGGCCCGGCCCTGTACGAGCTGGCCGCCGGCGGCATCAGGCGGCTGCCCGGCGGCCAGGTGCGGCCGATCCCCGGTGGCCGGGTGGTGGAGGAGATCCTCGTCGAGGCGTGCGCCCGCGAGGACGTCGTCACCGTGCGCGCGCTGCTCACCGAGCTGGCCGACTGGCTGGACGCGGGCGGCGACGCGTCGGCGGCGACCGACAGCCTGGTCTACGACGGCCGCCGCTTCGCCGCGGCGGACCAGCCCGCCGCCCCCGCCGAGCGGCCGGACCCGCACGTCGTGCTCTGCCGGATCCTGTGGCGCTTCGCGGTGCGGCTGCTGGCCGCCGGCCACCACCACCCGTGGCCGTGGCCGCTGGAGGCCGACCAGCTCGCGCTGACGCTGTGCGGCATGGCAGGGCGCACGTGCGAGCCCGGCGACCTCGACCGGGCCCGCAAGCTCGACGCCGAACTCGGCCAGCCCGCCGAGCTGACCGAGCACGCCCCCACCTACCGCGACCTGATCTGCACCCGCGACCGCCTGGCCGGCCAGCTCACCGCCGCCCTGGCCAGGATCTCGCGCCTGGAGATCAAGCTCTCCTACCGCGAGCGCGAGCTGGTACGGGCCAAGGCCAAGCTGCGCAGGACCCAGCGCAAGGCCACCGCCTACCGCAGAACGCTCGGCTACCGACTCTCCCGCCGCCTGGCCCGTCCCCGCAAGGTCGCCCGCCGTGTCATACGCCTGCTGTCCGGCTGAGGAAACGATGAGGAGTGCCTGTGCCGGTTCTTTCGGTGATCGTCCCGTTCCACAACGTCGAGAAGTACATCGGAGACTGCCTTGACTCCATAGCGGCCCAGACGCTGGCGGAGCTGGAGGTGATCTGCGTGGACGACGGCAGCGGCGACGAGGGCCCGGCCGTCGTCGAGTCGCTGCTCGCGGGCGACCCGCGGATCACCCTCATCAGGCAGGACAACCACGGCGTGGGCCACGCCCGCAACGTCGGCCTGCGGCACGCGAGCGGGGAGTACCTCGCCTTCGTGGACGGCGACGACACCGTCCCGCGTGACGCGTTCAAGCGCCTGGTGTCCTCGCTGGAGGACACCGGCTCCGACCTGGCCTGCGGCAACGTCATGCGGCTGTACCGCAACCTGCTCGTGCCGTCGTGGGCGCACCGGCAGGCGTTCGCCAGGCCGGCCAGGCGCACCCACATCACCCGCCGGCCGCTGCTGATCCGCGACCGCATGTTGTGGAACAAGGTCTACCGCCGTTCCTTCTGGGAGTCCCAGGGCCTGAGCTTCCCCGAGCGCATGTACGAGGACCAGCCCGTGGCCATGGCCGCCCACATCGGCGCCCGCTCGGTCGACGTGCTGGCCAGGGTCGTCTACCACTGGCGGCACCGCGACGAGCCGGACGCCTCGATCACCCAGCGCCGCCTGGAGCCCGGCAACCTGCGCGACCGCCTGCTGTCCGTGCTGCAGACCGCCGACCTGCTGGCGGGCGGCGCGCCGAAGCTCAAGCCCGACTTCGACCGCGACACGCTGGACATCGACATGACGGTCGCCGTGGAGGCCCTGGCCGCGATGGGCGGTTCTGCGGACCCCGGCCTGGTGGACCTGGCCGTCCGCTACCTCGACGGGGTGTCGCGGGAGGCGTGGCGGAGCCTGCCGTTCGAGCAGCGGCTCATGGTCCACCTGCTGCACGAGCGGCGTATCGACGAGCTGAGCGGCGTCGTCGCCCAGGCGGGCGACGGCCGGCTGCGACCCAAGATCGGCTCGACCGGCCTGCTGCGCCGGCGCTGGTACGGCCGCCACCCGTCGATGCCCGTCCACCTGTCGGAGGTCTCCGAAGAGCTGGCGCTGCTGACCCGGCTGGTGAACCTCGACTGGCGCGACGGCGTGCTGCACGGCTCGGGACGGGTGGCCGTGGGCCGCTTCGACGTGGGCGAGCTGCGCCGGGTGCGGGTGCGGAGCTGGATGCAGGAGCGGGGCACCGGCGACGTCGTGCCGCTGTCCGACGCGGACGGCGTCACCCCCGTGTGGGAGGAGACCGAGCAGGAGGACGGGGTGTGGCTGGCCGAGCACGGGTTCCCGTTCCGGTTCGCGTTCGACCCGGGCGTCCTGTCGCGTGCGCAGCTCGCCCGGCACGGCCTGTGGGACCTGCGGGTCCAGCTCAGGGGGCACGGGCTGCGGCTGGAGGGCAAGGTGGCGGGGCCGCGCTGGCTGCCGCCGCTGATCCCCGCGCCGCGGCGCAGGGGCAGGGTGTGGCTGGTGCCGGTGCGCAACGCGAAGGGCGCCTGGGGCGTCCGGCTGCGCACGGCCGCCGCGGTGATCGGCGACTGCCGCCTCGACGACGGCGACCTGGTGTTCTCGGGGGAGATGACCGATGTCGGCGACGGCGAACCGGTGCTGCGGCTGCAACGCAGGAGCGACGGGGAGGAGATGTACTTCCCCGTCGCGCTGGCCGGGCAGGACTTCCACGCGCGGGTGCCGCTGGCCGGCATCGACGAACGGGTCGGCGACGAGTCGTGGTGGGAGGTGGTCATCGACCAGGGCAACGCCATCCGGCCCCTGGTGCGCACGAGGCAGCGGGCGGTCGCCACAGTGGACGAGCGGCGCTTCCTGCTTGACCGCGGCGAGGACGGCTGCCTGCTGCTCGCCGAGCGCTGACTAGCGCAGGATGCCCGCCAGCGTCTCGGCCACCCGGTCCTGCTGGTCGTCCGTCAGATCGGGGAACAGCGGCAGCGACAGCTCCTCGGCGTAGTACTCCTCGGCCCGCGGGCAGAGGCCGCGCCGGTAGCCGAGGTCCTCGAACACCGGGTGCCGGTACACCGGCAGGTAGTTGACCTGCACGCCGATCCCGGCGGCCCGCATGCGCTCGTACACCTCGCGCCGCCGCCCGTCGCGCACCCGGACGGGGTAGAGGTGCCAGCTCGGCCGCACGTACGCGCGCTGGGCCGGCAGCGTCAGCCCCGGCACGTCGCGCAGCAGCGTGTGGTAGCGCTCGACCAGTTCGGCGCGCCGCGCGCGGAAGCGCTCCAGCCTGCGCAACTGGCTCACGCCGAGCGCGCACAGCACGTCGGGCAGCCGGTAGTTGAGCCCGAACGCGTGCACCTCCTGGTGCCAGCCGCCCTCGCCGGGCGCGCGCTGCGCGGCCGGGTCTCTGACCATGCCGTGGTCACGGAACGCGGCGGCCCGCCGCAGCCGCGCGGGGTCGGCCGCGGCCACGGCCCCGCCCTCCGCCGTCGTCACGGTCTTGGTCGGGAAGAACGAGAACGTGGTCAGGTCGGCCAGCGCCCCCACCGGCCGGTCCTTGTACGCCGCCCCGATCGCGTGCGCGGCGTCGGCCACCAGCGTCGCCCCGGCCCGGTCGGTGACCTGCCGCAGCTCGTCGTAGTCGGCGGGATGGCCGGCGAAGTCGACCGCGGTGACCACCCGCGTCCGGGGGGTGAGCAGCGCGGCGGCGGCGTCGGGGTCGAGGTTGCCGGTGTCGGGCTGCACGTCGGCGAAGACCACCCGCGCGCCCAGGAGGGCGGCCGTGGCGGCCGTGGCCACGAACGTCAGCGGCGAGGTGAGCACCTCGTCGCCCGTCCGGACCCCGGCCGCCACGTAGGCGACGTGCAGCGCCGCGGTGCCCGACGTGACCGCCACACACGGCACGCCGCCCGTCCAGTGGGCCAGCTCCGCCTCGAACAGGCCGACCGCGGGCCCGGTCGTCAGCCAGTCGCCGCGCAGCACGGCGGCGACGGCCTCGACGTCGGACTCCGTGATCGACTGCCGTCCGTAGGGCAGCATCAGCCGGCCACCATGTCTCGCAGGTCGTCGACCGACAACCACCGGTCGTTGGTGTCGGAGCGGTAGGAGAAGCCCTCGGGCAGCAGCTCGCCGGTCTGCGGCGGCGCGTAACCCCAGGTGGCGATCGTGGGCTGGACCACGTAGCGGTCGGCCAGGCGCAGCGTCCTGCGGCCGTCGTCGGCGCCGATCATCTCCTCGTGCAGCTTCTCGCCCGGCCGTACGCCGATCTCGTAGACGGGGCTGTCGGGGGCCAGCGCCTCGGCCAGGTCGGTGACACGCATGCTGGGGATGCGCGGGACGTACAGTTCGCCGCCCTGCATGAGGTCGAAGGAGTCCACCACGAACCTGACCGCCTGCTCCAGCGTGATCCAGAACCTGGTCATGCGCTTGTCGGTGATCGGCAGGCTGCTGCCCTGCTGTGCCAGCCGCTGGAAGAGCGGGATGACCGAGCCCCGGCTGCCGACGACGTTGCCGTAGCGGACCACGGAGAAGCGGGTCTCGTGGGCGGCGGCGTAGTGGTTGGCCGAGACGAAGAGCTTGTCGGCGACCAGCTTCGTGGCGCCGTAGAGGTTGATCGGGCTGGACGCCTTGTCGGTGGAGAGCGCGACGACCTTGCGCACGCCGCAGTCGATCGCGGCCTCCACGACGTTCTGCGAGCCGGCCACGTTGGTGCGGACGTACTCGAACGGGTTGTACTCGGCGGTGTCCACCTGCTTGAGCGCGGCGGCGTGGACGACGTGGTCGATGCCGTGCATCGCACGGGTGAGGCGGTCGCGGTCGCGGACGTCGCCGATGAACCAGCGCAGCCGCTCGTCGTCGGCGAAGAGCTGCCGGGTCTCGTACTGTTTGAGTTCGTCGCGGGAGAAGACGACCAGACGCCGGACCGCGAGCGAGTCGAGCGCGTGACGGATGAACGCCTTGCCGAAGGACCCCGTTCCTCCGGTGATCAGAATCGACGATCCACTGAGAATGCTCACGTGGCCCCCTGAAATAGCGCTTACGCACTGTAGTCGTCGTGGCAGCCGGTAGCATAGCGCGATCGATCAATAACGCGCTGTCACACAGGGGAATGGGGCTTCGGTGCGTATTGTCGGAATTATTCAGGCCAGGATGGGGTCAACCCGGCTGCCCGGGAAGGTGCTCCGCGAGCTCGGCGGACGTTCCGTGCTGGGCTGGGTGGTCCGCGCCGCGCGGGAGGCCGGCGCGCTCGACGACCTCGTCGTGGCCACCACGACCGAGCCCGACGACGACGCGGTGGCCGCCGAATGCCGCAGCCTGGGCGTGGCCTGCCACCGGGGGCCCGTCGACGACGTGCTGACCCGCTTCGCGCAGGCGCTGGAGCGGCGGCGGTGGGACGCCGTCATGCGCTTCACCGCCGACTGCCCGCTGCTCGACCCCGAGGTGATCAGGGAGGCCGCACTGGTCTTCCGCGCCGTGCCCGGCCTCGACTACCTGAGCACCAGCCTGGCCCCCACGCTGCCGCGCGGGATCGACGTCGAGGTGGCCGGCCGGGCCGCCTTCGCCCGCGCCGACGCCGAGGCCACCGGCTACCACCGCACCCACGTGACCTCCTACCTTTACGAGCACCCCGGCGACCTGCGGCTGCTCGGCCTCGCCTACCGTCCCGCCGCCGACGACCTGCGCGTCACGCTCGACACCGAGGACGACTGGCGGCTGATCTCCGCCGTGGTCGCCGCCCTGGGCGACCGGTGCCTGCCGGTCCGGACGCTCACGAGCTGGCTGCGTGAGCGGCCCGAGGTGCGCGGGCTCAACGCCCACGTGCGGCAGAAAGCCCTGCAGGACGCGTGAGCGGCAGCGCGCGGGTCGGCTTCCGCTGCGACGCCGGGGTGCGCGCCGGGGTCGGCCACCTGGTGCGCTGCGTGGCGCTGGCCGAGGAGCTGGCCGCGCGGGGCGTCGAGGTCGTCTTCCTCGGCGAGGTGCGCGGCTCGGAGTGGGCGCGGGCGCAACTGGGCGAGCGCGGCTTCCCGCTGGTGGCCGCGCCGCCCGAGCCCGTCAGGCTGGCCGCGCTGGCCTGCGAGCTACGCCTGGACGCCGTGGTGCTCGACTCCTACGAGCTGCCGCCCGAGACCGGCGCGGTGCTCAGGGACGCCCGCTTCGCCGTCCTGGCCGTCGTGGACGGCGACCCGCTCGGGCAGGAGGCCGACCTCTACCTCGACCAGAACCTCGGCGCTGAGCGCCGCCCGTTCCCCGCGCCCGACCGGCGGCTGGCCGGAGCCCGGTACGCGCTGCTGCGCGACAGCGTCCGGCGGCGCGGACGGGTGGCGGGCGGCGGCGACGTGCCCAGGGTGCTGTGCTTCTTCGGCGGCACCGACAGCGCGGGCGTCGCCCCGGCCTGGGCGCGGGCGCTGTCGGCCACCGGGCTGCCCTTCAGCGCCACGGTCGTCAGCCCGGTCCCGTTCGAGGCGGGCGGGCCGATCACCGTGATCCCGCCGACCGACCGGCTGCCCGAGCTGATGGCGGCGGCCGACCTGGTGGTGACCGCGGCCGGGTCCGCCATCTGGGAACTGCTCCACCTCGGCGTCCCGACGGCGCTGACCTGGGTGGCCGCCAACCAGCTCATCGGCTACGAGGAACTGGTGGGCCGCGGCGCGGCGGCCGGCCTCGGCCCCGCCCAGGACCCCGCGGCCGGTTCCGGGCCGGTTCAGGTGCTGGCGCGGTTGCTCGCCGACCCCGCCGTCCGCGAGGAGCACGGCCGGCGGGCCGGCGGCCTGGTGGACGGCAGGGGCAGGGAGCGCGTCGCCGACGCCCTCCTGGCCATCGGCCGGACCGGCCGCTGACCTGCGCGGCCGGTCAGACCAGGTCCCACGTGAGCGGGGTGCCGAAGGCGACGTCGCGGACGAAGCGCCGCCCCATCACCGCCCCGGCCGCGTCGGGGGGCAGGCCGCCGGCCGGGCGGATCGACCGTACGTTGCCGGGGGTCACGGGCTCGCCCGCGCGCACGTCCCGCACGACGTACAGGGAGCGGCGGAAGCGCAGCCCCTCGCGCTCGGACGGACGCGGCCCGATGGCCACCTCGCCGAGCGACTGCCAGGCCCGCTCGCTCTCCACCACCAGCGTCGCCAGCTCGGCCGGCTCCAGCGAGAAGGCGGAGTCGACCCCGCCGTCGGCCCGCGACATGGTGACGTGCTTCTCGATCAGGCAGGCCCCCAGCGCCACCGCCGCCAGCGCGGCCCCGAGGCCGGGTGTGTGGTCGGACAGCCCCACGACCTCGCCCGTGACCGCCGCCAGCAGCGGCAGCGCGCGCAGGTTGCTCTCCGAGGGCGCGGCGGGGTAGGAGGCCGTGCACGACAACACGGCGAGCTGCGTGCACCCGGCCTCGCGGGCGGCCGACACCGCGGCCTCGATCTCGGCGACGGTGGCCATGCCGGTGGAGATGATCAGCGGCTTGCCGGTGCCGGCCGCGAGCCGGATCAGCGGCAGATCCACGATCTCCGAAGAAGCGATCTTGTACGCCGGTACGCCCAGCTTCTCCAGCAGCTCGACCGCCGTGGGGTCGAACGGCGCCGAGAACGCGATCAGCCCCCGCTCCCGCGCCCGCTCGAAGATCGGCTCGTGCCACTCCCACGGCGTGTGGGCCCGCTCGAACAGCGCGTACAGGCTCTCGCCGCCCCACAACTCGTGCCCGTCGCCCAGCCGGAACGCCGGTGCGTCGCAGGCGACGGTCAGCGTGTCGGGCGTGTACGTCTGCAGCTTCAGCGCGTGCGCCCCCGCCTCGGCCACCGCGTCCACGATGGCCAGCGCCCGTTCCAGGCTGCCGTTGTGGTTGCCGGACAGCTCGGCCACGACGAACGGCGGGTGCTCCGGCCCGATCGTGCGTCCTGCGATGGAGATCATCGATTTCCCTTCCTGATCTCGAACGTCACGGCGTCGCGCGGCACCCCGTCGACGACCGTCCGGCGCCGGCCCGCCTCGACGAAGCCGAAGCGCCGGTGCAGCCGCATGACCGGCTCGTTGCCGTCGAGCACCTCGCCGCGCAGGGCGGACAGCCCGAGCGGGCCGAAGGCGTGCTCGACGGCCGCCTGCTCCAGCCCGATCCAGGCCGGCAGCAGCCGGCCCGCCCGCTCCAGCGTGGCGAGGTCGAGGTAGTAGCCCCAGGTGGCGCTCTCGGGTGTCAGGTGCGAATAGGTGACCACGCCCGTGGCGACGCCGTGGAAGTCGTAGATCAGCACACGCCTGCTCGGGTCGGCGCGTACGGACGCCCACCAGCGCAGGTGCTCCTCCTGGCTGATCTCGTGCGTGGTGAAGCTGGCTTCGCGCACGCGCGGGTGGTTGCGCCAGCGGCGCATGTCCGCCAGATCGTCGTCCTGGACGTCTCTCAGCATCGCGCCCCTTACCGTTCGTGCTCGGTCCATCGCCCAACGTATCGGATTACGCGTCCGGTAAAGAGCTCATCAGGGACGGCCATCGGGCGCGGAATCCGCTCGCCCGCCACGGCATGCTGCCCTCGACCGCGTATCGAGCCTCCGTCGAGCCAAGGAGTGAATCCGGCATGATCCCCCTGCTCAGCGTCGTCGTCCCGATCTACAACGTGGAGCCTTATCTCGCCGAATGCCTGAAATCGCTGGCCGGGCAGAGCCTGGCCGACCTCGAGGTGGTCCTGGTGGACGACGGCTCCGTGGACGGCAGCCGCCGCGTCGCGGAGGACTTCGCGGCCATGGACGACAGGTTCGTGCTGGTCGGCCAGCGCAACCTGGGGCCGGGGCCGGCCCGCAACCAGGGCGTCAGGCAGGCCCGCGGCCGTTACCTGGCCTTCGCGGACGGCGACGACGTGGTGCCGCCGCAGGCGTACGAACTGCTTGTCGGCAAGCTCGCCGAGACCGGCTCCGACCTGGCCTGCGGCGCGGTGCGGCGGCTCGTGGACGGCGGGCTGGAGGAGTCGACCCTGCACGAGAAGGTGTTCCGGCGCCCGCAGTTGTGCACGCACATCACCGACAAGCAGGTGCTCGTCAGGGACCGCACCGTGTGGAACAAGGTCTACCGCCGCGACTTCTGGGACCGGGCGGGCCTGGCCTTCCCCTCGGGCATCTACGAGGACGTGCCGGTCGCCATGCAGGCCCACGTGCTGGCGACCAGCGCGGACATGCTGGGCGAGGTCGTCTACCACTGGCGCAAGCGCGAGGAGGGGGCCAACTCGATCACGCAGCGCCGCTCGGAGCTGCCGAACCTGGCCGAGCGGCTGACCGCCATCCGCGCGGTGCGCGCCTTCCTCGACGAGCGGGCTCCCGAACTGCTCGACGGCTTCGACGGGCTCGTGCTGGAGAAGGACACCGTCTTCCTGTTCCAGGCGCTGGAGCACTGCGAGGGGGACCCGGGGCCGCTGCTGGAGCTGGGGCGGTCCTGGCTGGCCGCGCTGGGGCCGAACGTGCTGGCCGCCGCGCCGTCCCTGCGCCGCCTGGAGTTGCACCTGCTCAGGCGCGGCCTGGTGGCGGAGCTGCGCGCGGTGCGGGAGTTCCGGCGCGGGCGCGCGGACGTCACCCGCGTGGTGCCGCGCGGCCGGCGCACGGCCGGCTGGTACGGCGACTACCCGTTCTTCCGCGACCGCCGCCTGCGCATCCCCGACGAGGTGTTCGACGCCCGCGATGAGCTGAAGCTGATCGCCAGGGTCGAGGGGTGCGACTGGACCGGGGCCGGCTACCGGCTGCGCGCCCACGTGGCCATCCACCGGGTCGATCGCAAGATTCCCAAGGTGGGCCTGTGGCTCAGTGACGGCCGCCGCCGTGTCCCTCTGGAGACCCGGAGGCGGGGGCGGCACGGCTTCGTGGCCTCCGTCGATCCGGATCGCCTTGAGGGTGGCGGGCCGTGGCGGTTGCAGGTGCGGGCCGAAATGCGGGGGCTCGTCCTGAAATGCTGGTGCCGTGACGGCGAGGCGAACGGCGCGTGGCGGTTCTCCGTGCCGGGTTGGTCAAGAAGCGGCATGGACATCCCCCAGTAGTTCCAGACAGTAATCGCTCCGGCGCGCCGCGTGGTCATGCTGGGATGCATGAGGACCTATTCGCTGGATGACGTCTACGAGACACGCAAGCGGAGAGACTCCTGGTGGACCGTGTATTTCGTGGACCCGGTCGCCTGCCGGGTCGCCCTGCCCGTCGCCAATCACACCCGGATCACACCCAACGGGCTCACGGTGCTCTCGCTGGTCCTGGGCGTGGTGTCGGCCGCGTGTTTCGCATCGAACCAGCTCATAGCGGGCGCAGGCTTCTTCTATCTGAGCTTCATGATCGACTGCGTGGACGGCAAAATAGCCCGGCTCAAGGGCACGGGGACGCCCTTCGGCCTCTGGCTCGACTACGTGGGCGACCGGATCAGGGTGGTGCTGTGCGCCGCGGGCCTGGCCTACGGGCAGTACGCGCTGACCGGCGACGTGCGCTACGTGGTGCTGGGCGCGGCGGTGGCCGTCCTGGACCTGTTCAGGTACGTCAACGCGCCGCAGATGAAGCGGGTGCGCGAGGCCGTCAGGGAGGAGCGGGAGGGGCCGGGCGGCCTGGACGACCCGGATCCCCTCATGGGGCCGGGCCGCCTGCCGGCGGACGATCACCTGCTGGAGGAGGACCCGCTCCTGGCCGCCGATCCCCTTCTGGGGCCGGAGCGGGAGCGGGCGGGACGGGTGTCCAGGCCGCGGAGCCTGTTCTTCCGGCTCTTCAGGCGGCTCAACCGGTTCCTGGCCCGGCATCGCGTGCGTTCGCACCTGGTGAGCGGCATCGAGTTCCACGCGGCGGTGTTCGTGATCGCGCCCCTTGCGGGGGCATGGGCGCTGATCCCGCTCGCCGCGCTGTCGGGACTCCTGCTGCTCGCCAACGAAGTCTTCCTTGTCTACCGGATGTGGCTCTTCACGCGCAGGCACGGCGCGGGCTCGCCTCAGGAGAGCCGAGAGCACGTTCTCGTCTAAGTTTTCGGGGGTTAGTACGACATGTCCGACAGGCCAGTCTTCGTCATCGGATGTCCGCGGTCCGGCACCACGATGCTCCAGCTCATGCTCCACTCGCACCCCCGTATGGCGGTGCCTCCGGAGACGCGCTTCCTCGTTCCCGCTTATTACCGCCGCCGCACGTGGGGCGACCTCCGGATCGCCCAGCGCCGGCGCGCCCTCGCGGAGTGGATCGCGACCGACCGCAGCACCAAGTTTCGCGAGCTCAAGCTCGACAAGAACGAGTTCGTCCAGCAGGCCGTGGACGGGCCCGGCTCGCTGGGCTCGGTGATCGGCACGGCCTTCCGCATGTACGCCGACCGGTTCGACAAGGTCCGCTGGGGTGACAAGCGGCCCAGCTACGTCAAGCAGGTGGACCTGCTGCTGCGGCTCTTCCCCGACGCCCAGTTCATCCACCTGATCAGGGACGGCCGCGACTGCGTGGCCTCGCTGAAGGAGATGCCCTGGTACACCCTGGACTCCTTCCACGCCGTCTCCACCTGGGCCGAGGCCATCGACGCCGGCGGCCGGCTCAAGCGCACGCTCGCCTCCGACACCTACTACGAGCTGCGCTACGAGGACCTCACCGACGACCCGATGACCGAGCTGAAGAAGCTCTGCCACTTCCTGGACGAGGAGTTCTCACCGTCCATGATCTCGCCGCGCGAGGCGGCCAGTTCGGCGGTGCCCCAGCACAAGGTCTGGCACAGCAACACCCACCGCGAGGTAACCCGCAGCCGCGTCGGGAGCTGGGCCGACCGGCTCGACGACTGGGAGATCGCGCTGTGCGAGCACATGCTGGGTGACCGGCTGGAGTCCATGGGCTACGAGCTGAGCGGCGTGCCCAAGCCGGCCAAGGAGCACGTCGTCGCCTGCCAGAAGACGATGCAGAAGCGCAAGGCCAGCCGCATGCGCAAGGGCGTGCGCGACCGCTTCAACCGGCTGCGCGAGCCCAGCCCGGTGGGCGCCCTGCTCACCACTCGCCAGCGTGCGATGGCGGGGGTCCCGCAGCAGCGCACGGAGCTCACCGAGCCCGTCTGACGGCGCCGCCGAGGGCCCGGAGCCGACCCGGGCCGAGGCTCGTCCGGCGTCGGCGCCGGGCCTGTCTGACGGCGCCGCCGGAGGCCCGGAACCGACCGGGCCGGGCTCGTTCGGCGGTGGGGCCGGGGTTCAGCGGTCGATGTGGGCGAACATCGACTCCCACTGGTCCAGCACGGGGTCGAGACGGAAGGTCTCGACCCGTGCGCGGGCGTCGGCGCCCAGCCGCCGCCGCTCCTCCTCGTCCGCGATCAGCCGCCCCAGCTCGGCCGCGAACGCGGCCACGTCCCCCGGCGGCACCAGCACGGGCCCCGCGGAGCGCACCCCGCCCGACACGTCGAAGGCCACCGCGGGCACCCCGTGCGCCGCCGACTCCAGCAGCACCACGGGCAGCCCCTCGTGCTGGCTGGTCAGCCCTACGACGGAGGCCCCGAGATACTCGGCGGACATCTCCGCGGCCGGCACCGGCCCCTTGAACACCACCCGCTGGCCCACGCCCACCCGCCAGGCGTGCGCCCGCAGCCGCTCCAGCTCCGCGCCCGTCCCGACGAGGTGCAACTGCCACGGCTCGGGCGCGCCGGAGCGGGCGAACGCGCTGATCAGCCGGTCGAACCGCTTGACCCCCTCCAGCCGCCCCACGCCGAGCACCACCGGCGAATCCAGCGCCGACATCTGCGCCGGCCACGCACCGAGCGGGTTCGGCAGCGCGCTCGCGTTCGGCAGCAGCGCGTGCTCCGAGAACAGCCGGGCGTCGTCCTCACTGAGGAAGACCGCCTGGTCGAGCTCGGGGTAGTGCCGTTTGATCGAGGCCAGGTGCCAGCAGCCGCGGGCGTGGTCGTACGACCCGTGGTACTGGCCGATCGGCCGCGCCGACTCCGGCAGCAGCCGCGCCGCCCTGGCCACCACGGACGGCGAGGTCATGATCGCGTAGCCGGGCCCGATCTCGGCGTACAGCGCCTTCAGCCGCCGGTCGGCCCGCCACCGCGCCGGCCCGCCCGCCGCGGCCCGGCGGCCGATCACGTGGTGCCGGTAGAGCGGCTGCGCCACGTACCGGAACGGGGTGGCGGCCCGCCGCAGGCCGATCACGTGCACCTCGTGCCCGCGCCGCGCCAGCCCCTGGGCCAGGGTGTGGGTGACCTGCTGGATCCCGCCGAGGGTGTCGGCGTCGAGACAGGTGAACACGACGGTCATGGACGGGCCCCCTCGAAGAAGTCGGCCACGATCCTGGCCGAGGCGTCCCCGTGCTCGTCGGCGCACCACAGGGCGTGGAAGGCCGCGTAGCGCTCGGCGTACGAGGCGTGCACGGCGGGCAGTTCGCGCAGCACCGCGACGAGGTCCTTGGTGGCCGTCAGGCACGGGCCGGGCGCGATGGCGGGCAGGTCGTGGTAGACGCCGCGCTCGGAGAGCCGGTAGTCGTCCCAGTCGTCGATGAAGAACAGCATCGGCTTGCCCGTCAGCGCGTAGTCGCACATGACGGAGGAGTAGTCGGTCAGCAGCGCGTCCGAGGCCAGCATCAGATCGTTGATCTCCGGGTACGACCCGGCGTCCCGGACGAAGTGCCGCAGGCGCTCGGGCGGGCTGTAGCGCTCGACCGGATGCGTGCGCAGCACCACCACCCAGTCGTCGGCCAGCTCCTCGGCCAGCAGCTCCAGATCCACCCGTACGGACCTGCCGCTGTTCTTGGCCCGGTCCCGGTACGTGGGCGCGTACAGCAGGACCCGCCGGCCGGGCGGCACCTCCAGCTCCCGCCGCACCTCGGCCGCGCGCCCCGCCTCCTGCCGGGCCCGGACGAGCGCGTCGCACCGGGGCGTCCCGCACCGGTACACCTTGCCCGAGTAGCCGTTCGACGGCAGGAACACCCGCGAGAACTCCTCGCTCGGGGACACCAGCGCGTCCCACCGGGCCACAGCCCGCCGCCACTGCGCGCGCGGTTTGTCGAAGTCGCCGCGCAGGTCCGGCGCGTCGAACCCGATCGACTTGATCCCCTGCCCGTGCCAGGTCTGCAGGTAGCGGGTGCCCCTGGGCTTGGGGTAGTCGAGCGGGAAGCCGTGGCTGTCCACCCAGATCCCGGCCCTGGCCATGGTGTAGACGTACCGCCAGCTTCCCCTGCGGACGAGCCGCGCGTCGGCGGGGAAGTTGCGCCGCCCCTTGGCCACCGACCAGACCGCGTCGATCGGCAGTCCGCGCCGCCGGATCTCCTCGTAGATCGCGCGCGGGCTGCCGCTGTACCCCTTGCCGACGTCCGACTCGAACAGGGCCAGGTCCCGCCGCTGCGGCAGCACTTTGATCAGCACCTTGTACGCCCGCAGCTTGTTCTCGGGGGTGCTGAGCCGCTTGACCAGCCGGCGCGCGAGCCGCCGCACCCCCGACCGGGACGCGGGCGCGGGCCGTACGGCCAGGTAGGCGGTGTAGCCCTCGGGCTTGACCGTGCACCCGGGCAGCTCGACCGGCGCGGTGCGCGGGTCGGCGATGATCCGGTCGGTCGTGGTGTGCCCGTCGGAGGTCCTGGTGAAGCCGATGCGCGGATCGCACCTGCCCTTCGGCGTGAACGTGACGCGGCTGACGTACCCGCCCTCGCCGGACGGCTCCGGCGAGATCGGGACGCGCTCGTCGCCGAGTTGCAGGAACGCCGTCCAGTCCACCGGCAGCATGCCGAACGGGTCGTAGCTGCGCACGGTCAGCCGCACCCGGTCGCCGTCCGCGGTCAGGGCCGCGACCTCGTGACGCAGCCTGGAGGCGCTGAAGGGCAGCTCGGCCAGCCGCAGCCGGGTGATGTCCAGGCGGGGGGCGACCGACGTGCCCCAGTACGTGCGCCCGCCGAGTTGCACCGCCGCCCGCGGCACGGCCCGTGGCCCGGTCAGCGAGCCCGCCGCCATCCGCAGGTCCTCGGTCCGGTCGTCCATGATGAGCTGGCAGCAGACCCGGTCCAGCGGGTCGAGGCGCTCGTACACCTCGCCGGGGATCTCCTCCAGGTACGGCCGCACGACCGAGGCGAACTCCTTGACCCACACCGGCTCGCGCAGCGGCAGCGGGTTGAGGTAGACCCGCAGGTCCTGGCGGACGAATCGGTACTGCCGGTGCGGCACCAGGTCGGCGGCTCCGTACCCGCGCAGGATGTCGTCGCTCAGCCGGGCGGCGATCACCCGCTGCCGGACGTTGCCGAGGTCGTCGACGCTCAGCGAGATCGAGTCGTTGGTGGCGGCCCGGTGCCAGTGGTAGACCGTCCACGGCACGACCGCGAACCTGCGCGCCACGGCGTACAGTTCGGCGGCGAAGACGTGGTCCTCGTAGTGGATGTCCTCGGGGAAGCGCAGCACCTTGTCGCGCAGGAAGGCGGTGCTGTAGAGCTTGTTGGTGCTGAAGCAGTCGAGGAACAGATCGGGCTCGTGCCTGATGCCCTCGACCACCCGCCGCCTGGCGAACAACGACGGGTAGTACGGCTTGAGCCGCCCGGTCGTTTCGTGCAGCCGCGAGATCTGCCCCGACACGAAGTCGGTCCCGGTCCGCTCGATCTCGGCGAGCAGGCTCTTGCACGCGTGCCTGGGCAGCTCGTCGTCGCTGTCGAGGAACATCAGGTACGGCGCGCGCGCCGCGTCGATCCCGTCGTTGCGCGGCGCCCCGCAGCCGCCGCTGTTGACCGGTCTGCGCAGGTAGCGCACGCGCGGGTCGGCCTCCGCGAGCCGCCGCGCCACCTCCGGCGTGCCGTCCGTGCTGGCGTCGTCGGAGATGATCACCTCCAGGTCGCGCAGGGATTGCCGGAGCACCGAGCGCACTGCCCTGGGCAGGCGGTCGGCGTCGTTATAGGTGATGACGACAACGCTGCAGTCCGGCATCCCGCAAGTCCTCCCGCTCGTTCCCCAGCGGGAATGGGACTGCCCCTGGCGGTGGGGAAGTGACCGGACTTGAGAGAGTATTTGCTGAAAATCAGCGCATTAGCCGACGTATCACCCAAGCTATGACGAGCAGCGCCGCGATCGCGCCCGCGACGGGCGCCAACCGCTTCACCAGCGGCTGCCCCGCGATCGCCAGCAGGTCGAGCGCCTCCTCGTCGGGCGAGCGCGAGGTGCGCAGCGTGCCCGCCGGATGCGCGCCCTGCTCGGGCGCCGGCACCGCGCTCAGATGCCGCTCCTCCTCCTGGACGGCCGCCGCCGGCTCGGCCGCGGGCTCCGAGAGCAGGTCGGCCAGGTTCGCGGCGAACCGCTCGATGAGCTTGCCGCCCACCTCGGCCATCACCCCCCGCCCGAACTGGGCCGGTCGGCCGGTCACGTTGAACGACGTCTCCACCGTCACCAGAGTGGCCTGCTCGCGCGGCTCCATACGAGCCCTGACCGTGGCCGAAGCCGTGCCGGAGCCCCTGGCCTCCTTGCCCGACGCCTGGATGGCGAGGGAGTAGGAGTCCTTGTCCACGTCCTCGAACCTGGCCGTGCCCCGGTAGGTGACCGTGATCGGCCCTACCTTGACCTTCATCCGGCCGGTGAACTCGTCGCCCTCGAAGACGTCGAGCGTCGCGCCGGGCAGGCACGGCGCGACCCGCTCGACGTCGAGCAACACGGCCCACGCCTGCTCGACCGGGACGGGAACAGTGAACTCGTGCTCGAACCGCATCGCCATCGATCCGCTCCTTCTCCCGATTCCAGAGACCCTACGCCGGGCGGGAGCACCCCGGAAGAGGCGCTCCCGCCACAGCTCAGCCCGCGCCCGCCGCCGCCCGTACCGCCCGGCCGGTCAGCACCTCGGCCAGGTGCCTGCGGTAGTCCGGCTGGGCGTGCAGGTCGGCCGGCGGCGCGGTGCCGGCCGCCGCCTCCGCGCACGCCCGGCGCACCTGGTCACCCAGCTCCGCGCCCCGCAGCGCGGCCTCGGCGGCATGCGCGCGCACCGGCGTCGGGCCCATGTTCGTCAGCCCGATCCGGGCCTCGGCGATCGAGCCGTTGGATCGCCTGACCGCCGCCGCCACGCCGACGATGGCCCACGCCTGCGCCGTCCGGTGGAACTTCTCGTAGTGGAAGCCCCAGCCCGCGCCCAGCTTCGGGATCCGCACCCCGGCCAGGATCTCGCCCTGCCGCAGCGACGACTCCAGGTAGTCGACGAAGAAGGCGGCGGCCGGGATCTCCCGCTCGCCCTGCTCGGAGGCGGCCACGAACACCGCATCCAGCGCCAGCGCCACGGCGGGCAGGTCACCGGCCGGGTCCGCGTGCGCCAGCGAGCCGCCGAACGTGCCCCGGTGCCGGATCGCCGGATCGGCCACCTGCGCCACCGCCAGCGCCACCAGCGGGCAGCCCGCGTTCACCACGGGCGAGCGCATGACCTCGTCGTGCGTGGCCAGCGCGCCGATGTGCACGTGGTCGCCGCGCTCGTGCACGCCCTTCAGCTCGGCCAGCCGGCCGATGTCCACCAGCTTCGACGGGTAGGCCAGCCGCAGCCGCAGGAACGGCAGCAGCGACTGCCCGCCCGCCAGCGCCTTGGCGTCCTCGTCGGAGGCGAGCTCCCGGCACGCCTCGGCCACCGAGCCGGGCCGGACGTAGTCGAACTGCGCGGGGATCATCCCTGACCTCCTTCCCGCTCCTGAGCGGCCAGAGCCCGCCAGACCCGTTCAGGAGTGCACGGCATCTGGATGTCTCGGACGCCGCGCGGGCGCAGGGCGTCCACGACCGCGTTCACCACGGCCGGGGTCGAGGCGATCGTGCCCGCCTCGCCCACGCCCTTGACGCCCAGCGGATTGCTGGTCGCCGGGGACTCGGTCCGGTCGAGCGCGAAGTCCGGCAGGTCCGCGGCCGACGGGAGCAGATAGTCGGCCATCGTGGTGGTCAGCAGGTTGCCGTCGGCGTCGTACACGGCCTCCTCGAACAACGCCTGCGCGATGCCCTGCGCGATGCCGCCGTGGAGCTGGCCGTCCACGATCAGCGGGTTGATCACCTTGCCGATGTCGTCCACCGCCACGTACGAGCGGATCCGCACCATGCCCGTCTCGGTGTCCACCTCCACCGCGCACAGGTGGGTGCCGTGCGGGAAGGAGAAGTTCTCCGGGTCGAACGTGGCGTCGGAGTCGAGCCGCGCCTCCACCCCGTCGGGCAGGTCGTGCGCCGTGAACGCGGCGTTGGCCAGCTCCTGGATCGTCCGGCGCGACTCGGTGCCGCGCACCGTGAACGTCCCGGCCTCGAACTCCAGGTCGTCGGGGGAGCACTCCATCAGGTGCGCGGCCAGCCTGCGGGCCTTGTCCCTGACCTTCTCGCACGCCCTGACCACCGCGACGCCGCCCACGGCCAGCGAACGCGAGCCGTAGGTGTCCATGCCCTTGGGCACGATCGCCGTGTCGCCGTGCAGCACCGCGACGTCCTCGAACGGCACGCCGAGCGCGTCGGCCACGATCTGGCTCCACGCCGTCACGTGGCCCTGGCCGTGCGGCGTCGTGCCGGTCGCGACCTCGACCTTGCCGGTGGCCAGCATGCGCACCGACGCGTGCTCCCAGCCGCCGGCGCCGAAGTTCGCCGCGCCCAGCAACCTGGACGGCGCCAGGCCGCACATCTCGGTGTAGGTGCTGACGCCGATCCCGAGCTGCACCGGGTCGCCCCGGTCGCGCCGGTCGTTCTGCTCGGCCCGCAGCTTGTCGTAGCCGAACAGCGACAGCGCCCGTTCCGTGGCCGCCTCGTAGTTGCCCGAGTCGTAGGTCAGGCCCGAGATCGTGGTGAACGGGAACTCGTCGTGCCTGATCCAGTTGCGCCTGCGCACCTCCACCGGATCGACGCCGATCTCGGCGGCCAACTCGTCCATCACCCGCTCGATGACGAACGTGGCCTCGGGACGTCCCGCGCCCCGGTAGGCGTCCGTGGGCATCTTCGTGGTGAACACGCCCGTGCAGGCGAACTCGTACGCGTCCATCTTGTAGATCGCGTTGCACATCTGCGCGCCCAGCGTGGGCACGCCCGGCGTGAGCAGCATCAGGTACGCGCCCATGTCGGCCAGCAGGTCCACCCGCAGCGCGCGGATCCGCCCGTCGGCGTCGGCGGCCAGCCGGACGTGCTGGATCTGGTCGCGGCCGTGATGCACGGTCAGGTTGCCCTCGGAACGCGTCTCCAGCCACTTGACCGGTTTGCCGAGCCGGCGGGCGAGCAGCAGCAGGAGCACCTCCTCCGCGGTGACCTGCAGCTTCGAGCCGAACCCGCCGCCAACGTCGGGCGCGATCACCCGGAGCTTGTGCTCCGGGATGCCGGTGACCACGGCCAGCATGACCCGCAGCACGTGCGGGATCTGCGTGGCCGACCAGATGGTGAACGCCTCGCCGTCGGTGTCCACCAGCACCGCCCGCGGCTCCATCGCGCTGGGGATCAGCCGCTGCTGCACGTACGTGCGGTCGATCACGACGGGCGCGTCCCTGAACGCGGCCTCGACGTCACCCGAGGTGAGCTTCATGCTGAACGCCTTGTTGCCCGCCTCGTGCACCTTCGGGCCGTCGTCGGCGAGCGCCTGCCGCATGTCGACCACGGCGGGCAGCGGCTCGTAGTCGACCTCGATGGCCTCCAGCGCGTCGGCCGCGCGGTAGCGGTCGGTGGCGACCACGCAGGCCACGGCCTCGCCGACGTAGCGCACCTCGGAGACCGCCATCGGCGGGTGCTCGGGGATGACGATGTCCTCGGTGACCGGCCACGCGCACGGCAGGCTGCCCTGCTCACCGGCGAAGTCCTGGCCGCTGAAGGCCGCCACGACCCCGGGCAGGTCGCGCGCCCCCGACACGTCGATCCGGGAGATCCTGGCGTGCGCCATCGGGCTGCGCAGGAACATCACGTGCAGCACGCCCGGACGCGACAGGTTGTCGGTCCACTGCGTGCGCCCCGTCAGCAGCTTGGCGTCCTCCTTGCGCCTGCGCGCTCTGCCGACCTCCTGGACGGTCATGGCGTGTTCACCGCCCGCCCCATCTCCTGCGCGCCCCTGCGGACCGCGCGCACGATGTTGCAGTAGCCGGTGCAGCGGCAGAGGTTGCCCTCCAGGCCCTGCCTGATCGTCTCCTCCGACGGCTCGGGATCGTTCCTGAGCAGGTCGATCGCGGCCATGACCATGCCGGGCGTGCAGTAGCCGCACTGCAGCGCGTGCTCTTCGTGGAAGGCCCGCTGCATCGGGTGCATCGAGCCGTTCGTGCCGTTCGTGCCCAGGCCCTCGATCGTGACGACGTCGCAGCCGTCGGCCTGGACCGCGAGCACCGAGCAGCTCTTGGCGCTCTTGCCGTCGAGCATGACCGTGCAGGCTCCGCAGTTGCTGGTGTCGCAGCCCACGGGGGTGCCGGTCCTGCCCAGGCGTTCTCGTAGCAGATGGACGAGCAGGAGCCGTGGTTCGACGTCCTCCTCGTACTTGATCCCATCGACGGTGATGGTGATTCGGGGCATACGTCCTCCCTCAGGAGCAGGGGGAAAGGCGGACACTCCGAACCTACGCCGGGGTATTCCCCGGTCAAGGGTTACTTGCCGCGCGCCATCCGCGCGATGATGGCCACCAGCCCGGCGAAGGCCAGTCCCACCACCATCACCGGCACCAGGACCAGCGGATCCGTGATCGAGCGGGTCACCACCAAGATCCCCAGAACGACGAAGAGCACGCCGCTCAGCAGGGCCATCCAGTCGGTCCTGTGCAGCCGCCGGGGCCGCTCCACCTCACGCGGCACGCCGCACCTCCATGTCGCCGAAGCCGCCCCTCAGGTTCAGCTTGATCGTGGACAGCTCGCCCTTCGGCTTCACCTCGGGCTCCAGCACCTTGCTGGTACGGATGTCCACGCCGCCCCTGAGCGACTGGTCGATCACGATGTCACCGATCTTGTTGCGGGCGTTCACCTCGACCCGTGCCGTGGGAGGCACGATCACCACCAGCTCCCCGGCCGAGACCGCGGCGTTGATCGTGACGTCCGACCCCGGTGGCAGCTCCAGCTCCGACAGGTCCAGCAGGCCGTCGCCCAGCCCGACGTCGAAGAGCTGGCTCGCCTCCGTGATCGTGGTCGGTGTCCACTCGGTCGGGCCGATGTTCCTGGGCATGCCGCCGAGCAGCAATCCCATGCCGACGATCAGCGTGACCGCGGTGCCCGCGGCCACCAGCCCCGCCCCCCGGCCCCACCAGGCGGCCACCAGCAGCCCGGCGCCGATGGTGATGAGCATGGCGCCGAAGACGATGGTCGGGCTCACTCCGGCGGCCGACCTGGCTTGGACGGCCACGACGATCCCTCCAATGATCAACGAGAGCAGGATGGTGAGGAAGCCGATGAACGACCTCTGCCGCCGCCGCTTGGGGACCGGACGGCCGTACCGCGCCGGGTCGTACGGGGAGTAGCCGCCTTCCCTCCTGGCCGGGTCGAGCGGCTGGAAAGGACCGTTCGGGGCGAACGGCTCGTCGTAGCTGCGGTAACCGATCTCCCGCGCCGGAGCGGGCCGCGACTCGCGGATCTCCTCGGCGGGCGACGACGGGGTGAGGGTCTCGTGCACCGCCGTGGCGTCGTTCGCCACCTCGTACGCCGGGGCCGGCCGGGCCGATGGGACGGCCGGCGGGGCGTTCGCGGCGGGCGGCGGCGTGGCGGGGCGCTGCACCGGGATCGTCGGCGACGCCGGCGCGACGTCCGGCTCCGGGAGGCGTACGGGGGCGGCGGGCTCCGGCTCCGCGGCCCGCATGGGGGCGGCGGCACCCGGGTGCATGGTGGCCCCAGGGTCCGGCTCGGCGGCCCGTACGGGGGCGGGCGGCGCGGCAGCCGTCGGTGCGGGGCTCTCGTCGGAGGCCGCGTCCCGCTCCCGGTCGCGCCGCCGGCTCAGCCGCTCGGGCATGGAGCGGGCCAGCGCCCGCAGGTCCACCCCGCTGGCGTGCGCGGCCAGCAGGGAGACGGCCAGGAACACCCCGACCACCAGCGTGCCCGCGTCCAGCCACACCGTCGCCAGGTTGATCGCCAGGCCGAACCCCAGCACCGCCGTCAGCAGCGCCATCACGGCCTCGGCGTCGAAGTCGCGCCGGGTCCACTGCTCGATGAGCCCCGGCCGCCCGTTCGGCTCCTTCATCAGCAGGTACGCCGCGAGATAGACGAACAGCCCGATGCCGGAGCCCAGCAGGAGCACGACGAAGCCCGCCCGGAACACCACCGGATCGATGCCGGTGTGCCGCCCGAGGCCCGCGCACACTCCCATGAGAAAGCGTCCCTCGCTGCTACGTCGCAGCTCCCGGGGAGGAGCGGCCGGTTGCCTGGGCGGAGCTTCTGTCATGGGTACCATCGTGGACCTACGCGTGCGGTACTCGCATCCGGGACACCCCTGAGCCGACCCGGGGGTTGGTCCCTGATGCCCGCATGACCTCCGACATGTGACGATGGCGATGTTATGGCAGACCAGAAGACACTCGCCGAGCAGAGCGGCGACAAGCCTTACCGCCGGATGATGCGCCCCATGGAGGGGCGCCTGCTCGGCGGTGTCGCCCAAGGGCTGGCGGCACAGCTCAAACTCGACCCTGTCGTCATCCGCCTGATGTTCGTGCTGCTCACCGTCGTCGAGGGCGCCGGCGCGCTGGCGTACGCGGTGTTGTGGATGGTGTCGCCGCGTGAACCGCACGAAGGGCACCCGCCGCAGCGTGACTGGAGCCAGCTCGCCGCGTTCAGCGCGATCGGCGCGGCCCTGTTCCTGTTCACCTGGCTGACCGGGGCCAGCCAGGGCGGCATCGGCATGTTGCCGTTCGCCGTGGGCGGGATCGGCGCGCTGATCCTGTGGCAGCAGGCCGACCCCGCACGCCGCAGTAGCTGGGTGAGCGGCGCGTCGCGCAGCATCAGGAAGAACCGCGTGCGCACGCTGCTCGGCATCGGCCTGGTCGTGGTCGGCGCGACCGGCTTCCTGGCCGCTGAGGGCGAGCTGCCCCAGGTCAGGGACAGCCTGCTGTTCACCGTCGTCGTGGTCGGCGGCCTGCTGGTGATCGCCGCGCCCTGGCTGGCCGGCCTGTGGAAAGAGCTGCAACTGGAGCGCCGCGAGCGCATCAGGCAGGAGGAGCGGGCCGAGGTGGCCGCCATGGTGCACGACTCGGTGCTGCACACCCTCACCCTGATCCAGCGCGTCGCCCACGACCCGCGCGAGGTCTCCCGCCTGGCCCGCTCGCAGGAGCGCGAGCTGCGCAACTGGCTCTACCAGCCCGCCCAGGACGCCGACGCCACGGTGGCCGCCGCCGTCCGCAGGATCGCGGCCGAGGAGGAGGACTCCCACGGCGTGCCCATCGAGGTGGTCTGCGTCGGCGACATCGACCTCGATCCGCCCGGCAAGCTGGCCGCGACGCTGAAGGCGGCCAGACAGGCGATGGTCAACGCGGCAAAATACTCTGGAAGTCCCTCTATCTCCGTCTACGCGGAGGTTGAGGGGGAAGAGGTCACGATTTTCGTGAAGGATCGTGGCAAGGGGTTCGACCTCGAGGCGGTGCCGCTCGACAGGATGGGGATCAGGGAGTCCATCATCGGGAGAATGGAACGTCACGGTGGTACGGCCAGAGTACGTACCGAGCCCGGTGAGGGCACGGAAGTGATGTTGACGATGAAGGTGGAGAAGGCATGACGCGCGTACTGATCGTCGATGACCATCGGCTGTTCCGGTCGGGCGTGCGCGCCGAACTGGGCGACTCGATCGAGGTCGTCGGCGAGGCCGAGGACGTGGAGACGGCGGTCAAGGCGATCGCCGCGCACCAGCCCGACGTGGTCCTGCTCGACGTGCACATGCCCGGCGGCGGCGGCCAGGAGGTGCTGCGCCGGGTCCTGGGCTCCGGCTCCCAGGTCCGCTTCCTCGCGCTGTCGGTCTCCGACGCCGCCGAGGACGTCATCGGCGTGATCAGGGGCGGCGCCCGCGGTTACGTGACCAAGAACATCAGCGGCAAGGAGCTGACCGACGCCATCAACCGGGTGGCCGAGGGGGACGCGGTCTTCTCGCCCCGGCTGGCGGGGTTCGTGCTGGACGCGTTCGCCTCGTCGGAGGCGCCGTCCATCGATCCCGAGCTCGACTCGCTGACGCAGCGGGAGCGGGAGGTGCTGCGGCTGATCGCGCGGGGGTACGCGTACAAGGAGATCGCCAAGGAGCTGTTCATCTCGGTCAAGACGGTCGAGACGCACGTCTCGTCCGTGCTGCGCAAGCTCCAGCTCTCCAACCGCCACGAGCTCTCCCGCTGGGCGACCGCGCGCCGCCTCGTGTAGCGGCCGCGCGGGTGCCCGTGGCTTTTCTTCCGTCACGCGCTGCCGTGGCTGGCCACCCGCCGTACTCCGGCTGACGGCCCTCCAGGAAACGGCCGCTGAGCCCGTCACCGGTGGCCCGCCGTGACGCGAGCCCAGCTTGCCCGGTTACGTGGTGAACCCTTGGCTATTGGACATTCCTGTCGGTAGTTGAGCCGTTACGGGATAGTTATCGACGTTTTGAGCACGAATCACTGCTCTCTGTTGTCTCACTAGGAGGTAGTCGAAGCACAAAGTCCAGGAGTAACCCCTTGAAGCGCGTCACCCGGATGCTTCCGGCACTGGTGGCACTGATCGCCGCGACGGCATGCGCGGCCGAGAGCGCCCCCGTCCCCCGGGAGCGGGCTGCGGCCCAGGTCAGCACTGTCCCCGCCGCCGCTGCCGCCGCCCCGACGAAGGCCCCCACGCCGGAGTCCACGCCTCCGTCCACGAAGAAGATCAAGGTCGGCATCGCCGACATCACCCCCATGGGGGAGAAGAGCGAGAAGGTCGGCGTCGGCTTCCCGATCATCGTCACCTTCGACCGCGACGTGAAGGACAAGGCGGCCGTCGAGTCGATCCTGGAGGTCGAGTCGGAGGAGCCGCACGAAGGGGCCTGGCGCTGGGTGTCGGCGCGCAAGGTCATCTACCGGACGAAGACGTACTGGCAGCCGTACCAGAAGGTGCTCTTCAGCGCGCGACTGTCCGAACTGCCCGGCAACACCGGCGCCAAGAACGTCTCGCGCAGGTTCGCCGTCGGCGCGAAGCACATCTCCGTGGTGGACACCCGCAAGCACGTGATGAAGACCTACCGCAACGGCAAGCTGGCCAAGAAGATCCCGATCAGCGCCGGCAAGGGCGGCCTGGTCAGGAACGGCGTGGACGTGTACCTGACGACCAGCGGCGTGCACCTCACCATGGGCAAGAAGGCCGTCGAGACCATGACCTCCTCCTGGATGGGCGTGACGGACCCCAAGGACCCGCGCTACTACAAGGAGGAGATCCCGTGGGCGGTGCGCATCTCCGACAGCGGTGAGTACGTGCACCAGAGCGCCGGCTACTACCAGTACCTCGGCCGCTCCAACCAGAGCCACGGCTGCGTACGCGCCACTCCCGCCGGTGCCAAGTGGTTCTACACGATCGCCCAGCGCGGCGACGTCGTGAAGATCACCGGTACCAAGCGCAAGCTCCAGTGGAACAACGGCTGGAGCTACTGGCAGCTCAACTGGACCCAGTGGAAGAAGGGCAGCGCCCTCAAGGGCTGACCTCCTTCGCCGGAGCAGGGCCGCCCACCACAGCGGGAACGGCCCTGCTCAGACGCGGATCCGCTCGCCACGGGGTGGTGCCCGCTACTCGGCTGCGTGCGGCCCGCTACACGGCGTGGCCCCGGGCACGAAGGTCAGAGCTTCTCCAGGGGCGCGTAGGCCAGCAGCAGCGTCTTCTCCCCGCCGCTGCCGAAGTCGATCTTGACCTTGGTCTTCTCCGCGACCCCGTCCACCGACACCACCGTGCCCAGCCCGAACGCGTCGTGCGAGACCCGGTCACCCGGCGTCAGGGACGGTATCTTGCGCCCGCCCGCACCGGAGCTCTTGGCCGCCGGGGCCGGACGGGCCGGCTCGCGCCGCGTGGCCGCGCTCCAGGCGGACTTCTCGGGGTCGGTACGCCAGTCGATGAGCTGCCCCGGCACCTCGTTGACGAACCGGGAGGCCGGATTGAACGACGGCGCCCCCCAGGAACTGCGCACCGCCGCCCGCGTGAGGTACAGCCGCTGCTGCGCCCTGGTGATGCCGACGTAGGCCAGCCGCCGCTCCTCCTCCAGCTCCTTGGGCTCGCCCAGCGACCGGATGTGCGGGAAAACGCCGTCCTCCATGGCCGTCAGGAACACGACCGGGAACTCCAGACCCTTGGCGGTGTGCAGGGTCATCAGCGTGACGACCCCCTGCCCGCCGTCGGCGTCGGGGATCTGGTCGGCGTCGGCCACCAGCGACACCTGCTCCAGGAACTCCACCAGCGTGCCCTCGGGGTTGGCCTCCTCGAACTCGGAGGCCACGGAGATGAGCTCGTTGAGGTTCTCCAGGCGGGACTCGTCCTGCGGATCCTCGGACGCCTCCAACTCGGCGCGGTAACCGGTGGCCACCAGCACCTCCTCCGCCAGCGCCGACGGCGGCATGCCCGCGCCCTTGGCGATCAGCTCCTCGACGAGCGCGACGAACTCGCGCACCGCGTTGAGCGAGCGCGTGGCCATCCCGTACGCCTCGTCGGCCCGGCGCAGCGCGTCCCAGTAGGAGATGCGCTCGCGCGAGGACAGCGCCTCGATCGTCGCCTCGGCCCGCTCGCCGATGCCGCGCTTGGGCACGTTCAGGATGCGCCGCAGCGAGACCACGTCGTTGGGGTTGGCCAGCATCCGCAGGTAGGCCAGCAGGTCCTTGACCTCCTTGCGCTCGTAGAAGCGCACGCCCCCGACCACCTTGTACGGCAGACCGGTGCGGATGAAGATCTCCTCGAACACGCGGGAGGCCGCGTTGGTGCGGTAGAAGACCGCGACGTCGCCCGGCTTGACGCCCTCCTCGTCGCTGAGCCGATCGACCTCCTGGGCCACGAACATGGCCTCGTCGTGCTCGTTGTCGGCGACATAGCCCACGATCTTGGGCCCGTCGCCCTGGTCGGACCAGAGGTTCTTCGGCTTGCGCGACTCGTTGCGAGAGATCACCGCGTTGGCGGCGGCCAGGATGTTCTGGGTCGAGCGGTAGTTCTGCTCCAGCAGGATCGTGCGGGCGTCGGGATAGTCGCGCTCGAACTCCAGGATGTTGCGGATCGTCGCGCCACGGAAGGCGTAGATGGACTGGTCGGCGTCGCCCACCACGCACAGCTCGGACATGTCGGCGCCGGAACGCACCAGCTCGCCGTCGTCGGTGCGCAGCTCGGGATGCCCGACCAGCTCCCTGATCAGGATGTACTGGGCGTGGTTGGTGTCCTGGTACTCGTCGACCAGCACGTGCCTGAACCGCATCCGGTAGTGCTCGGCCACGTCGGGGAAGAGCTGGAACAACGTCACCGTGTTCATGATGATGTCGTCGAAATCCATCGCCCCGGCCTCGGTCAGCTTGAGCTGATAGGCCTTGTACGCCTGCGCGAGCGTCTTCTCCAGGTGCGAGCCCGCCCGGTCGAGCGCCGTCTCGTAGTCGACCAGCTCGTTCTTGAAGTTGCTGACCTGCGCCGAGAACGAACGCGGCGGGTAACGCTTCGGGTCGAGCTCCATCTCCCGGCAGACCATGGCCATGAGCCGCTGGGAGTCGGCCTGGTCGTAGATCGAGAAGCTGGACGGGAACCCCAGCCGCTTGGCCTCCCGCCGCAGGATGCGCATGCAGGCACTGTGGAAGGTCATCACCCACATCGCCTTGGAACGCGGCCCGACGAGCTTGTCGATGCGCTCCTTCATCTCCTTGGCGGCCTTGTTGGTGAAGGTGATCGCCAGGATCTCGCCCGGATGCGCCGCACGCTCGGCCAGCAGGTAGGCGATGCGGTGCGTGAGCACCCGCGTCTTGCCCGACCCTGCTCCGGCCACGATGAGCAGTGGACTGCCATGATGGATCACGGCCTCGCGCTGCTGCGGGTTGAGGCCATCGAGCAAGGGGTGGTCAACAGAGACTTGGGTCGGCACCTACCTAGGTTAAGACGCTCCACCGACAAACGGTGCCCGGAATGCCTTCGACGGGGTGCCGGTTGTCCTCCATTGAAGGTCAGAAAGGGGACCCCATGCTGCCGGAAACCGAGATCAACCGCGTACTCGTCGTGACCGCTCACCCCGATGACGCCGACTTCGGCTCCGCGGGGAGCGTGGCGCTCTTCGTGGACAGGGGAGTGGAGGTCACGTACCTGCTGGTCACGGACGGGGACGCGGGCGGGAACGAACGTACCCTGGACAACTCCGGCATGGCCGAGCTGCGCAGGACCGAGCAGATCGCCGCCGCCAAGGCGGTCGGGGTCACCGACGTGCGTTTCCTCGGCTACTCCGACGGCCAGGTGGTGCCCTCGCTGGAGCTGCGGCGGGCCATCGCCAGAGTCATCAGGCAGGTCAGGCCCGACCTCGTCATCACCCACCACCCCGACCGCAACTACAACTTCATCGCCCCCAGCCACCCCGACCACCGCGCCGTGGGCGGCGCCACCCTCGACGCGGTCTACCCGGACGCGCGCAACCCGTACGCGTTCCCGGAGCTGATCAAGGAGGAGGGGCTGGAGGCGTGGACCGTACGTGAGGTGTGGCTGAACGGGGGCTCGACGCCCAACCACTGGGTGGACATCACCGGGTCCATGGACCGCAAGCTCGCGGCCTTGCAGTCGCATGTCAGCCAGGTCGCACACGTGGACGGCTTCGCCGACTTCATCAGAGGCCGCTTCGCCGCGTGGGCGAAGCAGGCCGGGTTCGGCGAGGACCGTTACGCGGAGGGCTTCCAGGTGGTCCCGACGGCCTGAGCCGATACGTGGCTCGTCACGGCCAGACGGGGTTCCTTGGACGCCGGGGCGTCACGTGCCTTGCGGGCTCGTGTCGTGCTCGAGCTGTCACGTGCCTGTCGAGGCTCGCTTCACGGTGAGCCGTCGCGGGCATCCGGGGCCTGCGGGACCTTGTGGGGCCGGTGGGCTCGTGCGGCACAGGGTCGTCCTGAGCCTGCCGGGCTCGTTCGGTACCGGGTTGTCACGGGGCCGATCGGTATCGGGGCCGGTCGGGCTCGTATGGCGTCGCCGGGCCGTCGTGGGCCGGTGGACCTCGGTTTCCAGAGCGCCGAGGAACTCGGCCCCTGCGTGGAGTTCGGCCCCTGCGTCCCGGAGAAGCTCGGCTCTCAAGGCACCGAGCCTGGCGGCACCACCCACAACGAGGGTTGCCCGGTCACCTCCGAGATGATGTCGAAGGCATGCCCGTAGTGCAGGATCGTCGCCCCGTGCACCTCGGCGCAGGCGGCGATCAGCAACTCGTTCGGTCCGATGCCCCGGTGCTGGGAGATCTCGACGAGTTGCCGCTGCACGGCCATGGCCCGCGCCTGCACCTCCTGGTCCACCGGGAGCAGGATGCACTGGCGCTGGGCGTGCAGGATGCGCTGGTAGTGCGCGTAGTCGCGGGCGCTGTAGAGCACCTCCAGATCGATGACGCTGCAGGTCGCCACCGTCCGTGACGCGAAGAGCGGCTGGAGCGCCTTGGCGATCACCTCGCTGACGCGGATGCGCGCGAGGGCGCTCTTGTCCAGGAGGTACATCAGTCCTGTCGTTGCCACACAAGCTGTGTGATCTCCGGATCCAGCAGATCCGGGCTCCCCTCCGTGCGCCAGAACTCGAACGCCCTGATCGCACATGCTCGATCCGCGTCCCTGTCGACGACCACTCGCAGCGCGGCGTGGACCGTTTCTCTCATGGTCGGCGTGCCCAGCTTCTGCTGAGCCGCCTCCAGGAGCTCCTTGTCGATGTCGATTACCGTACGCATGCAACACCACCTCCGAACCTCCGGCTTGTACGAGAAATGCGTGAACTGAAGAACGCGCTCATCCCACGTGGGCGCGGGCCTTGAAATGAGGCGCCGGGAAGACGCTAAAGCCTGCGAGGGACCAGGCCACGGCGTGATCGGGTCAGCGGGGGAGAAAACGATGCCGGGGGGCGAAAACCTTAATCCCGCACCGAGCGAAGATCCACCCCGGTGACTGTGGGCGCTTACTTTCCGTGTCCACATTTCAGGGTCGGGCGGGATGGAACGCACATATCAGGCACCACCCCGATTTCGGCGGCCTTCGTGAGCAGGAACCGCTTTCGGCGGGCCGTAACGGCGGGGCCAGCGTCACC